>CAIODK010000042.1 GCA_903856995.1 uncultured Burkholderiales bacterium | reverse complement strand
GAAGAAATGCAGTTTTTGCGATGTCAGTCTCGACTACATCTCGCGTTACGAAACCGCATCAGCGACCACGCTTGTCGACCGAATTGAACAAATCGTGGCGGAGACAGGTCAAACAGGTTTTCATTTTGTGGACGAAGCTGCACCCCCCAAAGCCCTCAAGGCCTTGGCTGAAGAACTGCTGCGTCGCAAGGTCCACATCTCGTGGTGGGGCAATATTCGGTTCGAGAAAACCTTCACCCCAGAACTGGCTGAGTTGTTGGCCGAAAGCGGCTGTATCGCTATGTCGGGTGGGTTGGAGGTGGCTTCTGATCGCTTGCTGAACCTGATGAAAAAAGGCGTCTCGGTGGCCCAGGTGGCGCAGGTCACCAAAGGTTTCTCTGAGGCAGGTATCTTGGTGCATGCCTACCTGATGTACGGGTTTCCCACCCAGACCGTGCAAGACACGGTGGACGCGCTGGAGTATGTGCGACAACTGTTTGAAAACGGATGCATTCAAAGTGGATTCTTCCACCGGTTTGCTTGCACGGTGCACTCACCTGTAGGCATGAACCCCGCTGACTACGGTGTGCAAGTCGTGCCATTGCCTCAGGTGAGCTTTGCCAAGAATGACATCGGCTTTATCGACCCCACTGGCACAGATCACGACACCCTTGGACTCGGATTGAAGAAGGCCATTTACAACTATATGCATGGCGTTGGGGTGCAAGATGATGTGCGCAAATGGTTTGAGTTGCCCAAGGGTAAGTGCCCCAAGTCCACCGTGCCGCGCCACCAAATTGCGAAGGCCTTGGGCTATTGATGCGAGAGTGCGCGGCGGTAAAACATACGTTTGACCACCTCGACGACGGCAAGGTAGGTGACCACCATCACCGACAAGATGCCGTAGAAATAGGCGGGCGGTGCGACAAACCCTAGGTGCGCACCGAGTGGTGTCAACGGTAAGCCAATTGCCGTTGCGACGATGGCTAAAGAGGTGACAGTCAATAACGGGTGAGGCCTGCTTTTAAAGGGGTTGCCGCGCGTGCGAATGATGAAAATGACCAACACCTGCGTGCACAGTGACTCGACAAACCAACCCGTTTGAAACAGTTGTTCTTCTGCTTGTAAAACCACTAGCAACACATAGAAGGTCAAAAAGTCAAAGACCGAGCTGATGGATCCGATGATGAGCATGAAGTTTCGAATGAAATCCAGGTCCAGAACGCGTGGTTTGGCCGTTTCTTCGGCATCGACTTCGTCCAGTGGGATTGGAATTTCTGAAATGTCATACAGGATGTTGTTCAGCAAAATCTGCGTCGGTAACATAGGCAGAAATGGCAGAAAAAGAGCCGCACCGGCCATGCTGAACATATTGCCGAAGTTGGAGCTGGTGCCCATCATGATGTATTTCATGATGTTGCCAAAGGTGCGGCGGCCCTCCAGCACGCCCGCATGCAACACATTTAAATCTTGTCTCAATAAGATAATGTCTGCAGCGGCTTTGGCCACATCAACGGCTGAGTCCACCGACAAGCCAACGTCGGCTGAGTGCAGCGAAGGCGCGTCGTTGATGCCATCGCCCATATATCCCACCACATGTCCGTTGGCTTTAAGTGCCAAGATGACCCGCTGTTTTTGACCAGGGTTCACGCGACAAAAAAGATTAGCCGTTTCGACACGCCGTTGTAGTGTTTGATCATCCAACTGTGCGATCTCTTTTCCGGTCAATACGTCAACCACTTGAATGTTCAATTGCGCGCAGACATGACGTGTGACCAAATCGCTGTCGCCGGTGACCACCTTGATGGTGATGCCCGCTTGTTGAAGTTGACGAAGCGCAGGTTCTGCGCTGACTTTTGGGGGGTCTAAAAATGCTGCAAAGCCTGCCAGCACCAACCCTGATTCATCGTTGACCACAGCCGCCTCATGGTCGCGAGGTACCTCGCGCCAGGCGACGCCGAGTACGCGCAGGCCATCACTTTCCAGTGCATGGAAACGATCTTGAACCTCCTGCAAGATCGCGTCGTCCACTTCGCATGGTTTGACTTCTTCTTCTTCTGCGATCACTTCCACGTGCGTGCACAAGCGAACCATGTCTTCTGCGGCACCTTTGGCGACAAGCCAGCGTTGCGTACCGTTGTCGACCAGCACTGAGACGCACCGACGTTCAAAGTCAAAGGGGATCTCGTCAATTTTTTTCCACGCGCTCACGTCGATGGTTTGGTGATTCAGAATTGCTTCGTCCAGCGGGTTCTTTAAGCCCGTTTCAAAAAAGCTGTTGATGTAGGCAAGCTCTAACACCCGTGGGCTGGGTTGCCCGTTGATATCGAGGTGACGTTCAAGGCGAATTTTGGCTTCGGTGAGGGTGCCCGTTTTATCGGTGCACAGAACGTCCATCGACCCCAAGTCTTGAATGGCCGTTTGGCGCTTCACAATCATTTGTAGTTTGGCCAAACGGATGGCCCCGCGTGACAAGGTGACCGAAACCACCATGGGGAGCAGTTCGGGCGTCAAACCGACGGCCAACGCAACGGCAAACAAAAATGATTCCAACCAAGGTTTGTGGAACCACGCGTTCACCAACAGCACAAACAACACCAGTACCACGGTCAACCGCATGATGAGCATGCCAAAGCGACGCGTCCCGACTTCAAACGAGGTGGCCGGTGTTGGCTTTTGAATGCTGTCAGCAATGTCGCCCATCGCTGTTTGAGTACCTGTTTTGACCACCCAAACGCGTGCACTTCCACCAATGACAGATGTGCCCATAAAAACGGCATTGCTGGCTTCTTGCATGTCGGTTGCCGTCTCGGGTAACAAGCCCGGTTTCTTTTCAATAGGGTAGGCCTCCCCCGTAAGCAGTGATTGGTTGACGAAGAAGTCCTTGGCCTCTAGCACCAACGCGTCCGCAGGCACCAAGCACCCTGCGCTCAGCAGGACGATGTCGCCCGGCACCACGTCACGCACAGGCATATCAATGGGGGCACCATCTCGTAACACGGTGGTTCGCACGGAAACCGATTGCCGAAGTTTGTCTGCGGCGGCGTTGGCACGAAACTCTTGTACAAAGTCCAAGCTCACGCTGAGCATCACGATGCCGCTGATGATGGCGAAGTTGGTCACCTCACCTGTGAGCGCAGAAACAGAGCTGGCCATCAGCAACACCACCACCAACGGGTTTTTAAAGCGCGCAAGAAACTGCTGAATCAGTGAGGGGCCGTTGTGGGTCGACAGCGTATTGGGGCCAAAGGCGCTGGCAAGTTCTCGTGCTTGGTCTGACGACAAGCCGTTGCTTTCGATTGGCGTCACGCTTTCACTGGCGACTTGAAGCCACCAAGGCATCACCGCGGCTTTGGTTTTTGAAGCTTGTGAATCGTGTGGCATGTCAATCTTCAAGTTTTCTTCATCGTAGTCCTGAAATTGAGCGCTATTTGCGTTTAGAATTATGGCTTCGGAATTAATCACTCCACGCGGGAATAGCTCAGTTGGTAGAGCGCAACCTTGCCAAGGTTGAGGTCGCGAGTTCGAATCTCGTTTCCCGCTCCAATTTCAAAGAGCCCCTGAAACACATGTTGCAGGGGCTCTTTTGTATTTATCGAAGCAACACCAATGACCCACAGCAATTTGGATGCACCGAGCTCGGAAGAGTTATTTCGCCTCACTGACAACGGTTCGGGCGGATGGATGCAAACCGCCAAACGACGCTTGAAGTTTCGTTTGCGATATTGGTTGTGCGGGTCGCAGTTGCACCGCATCCGTAGTTTCTTTCAAACGCACGGCTTGAATGAACTCACCCATAGCGAGTTGCCGGTGATGTTGCGTCCTATGCGGCCCTATTTGTGGGGCGGTTTAGGCTCAGAGGCCAGAACCAATGGCCTGCTGGCACACTTTGAGTGGCTGATGGCGCGCTATTCAGCTCAAACAGTCGTGGACTTTTACAAGCGCGGCTCGTATTCGTTTTTCACCCAAACTTACCCAGAGGGGATGATCACCCTCGAGATCGAGCCCGGTCGTGGCTTGGGCCGAGAAGGGGAGTTTGAGTTACATCTCAAATGGAACGGTGCGGCCGTGATGCGCGCGGCGTTCAGCATCTTGCCTGCGACGATGGTGGGCATCCCCAGCCCTGGTTATGTGATGGCCATAGGCAATATGCAGGGCCAGCGCTTTTTGAATCAAGAAATCAAAATCGTCACGCAAAAAATGGAGCGAACACGACCCCAAAACATCTTGATGACCGCGTTGCAAGGCTTAGCATCTGGCTGGCAGTTGGTGGCGATGGTGGGCGTCTCTGATGTTGCGCATGTGTATTCAGGCTACCGCAGTTTGTCCCAGCGTGTGGGGCAGAGTTATGACGGTTTGTGGGCAGAACTTGGCACCACGGGTGCGCTGTCCAAAGTGCACTGGAGTTTGCCCATTCAATGGGAGGCCCGTTCGGAGCAAGACGTGCCGTCGAACAAGCGTTCGCAACTCCGACGTAAGAACGAAATTCGGCAAAAGATTTTTGACGAAGTGGCGCGCAACAGCGCGGGACTCTGATCCCTGCGCTGCGCTCAGCAGGCTTACTTTTTAGGCAGTGTGCCGCCGCTCTTGACGCACTCGTCCAAGGCTTTGAATTCAGTGAACTTTTTGGTACGTTCGTAACTGGCGCTGTTCTTGTCGTGGCAAATGCCAGAGTCAGACTTCTTGACGATGGCCTCAGTTGCGGCTGCGGGTTGTCCAGCTGCGGCGCGGCCGCCGCTTTTCACGCATTCATCCATGGACGCAAAGCCTGTGAACTTCTTGGTGTTACCAAATGAAGTGCTGGTCTTGTCATGACAAATCCCCGCGTCTGACTTTTTCACCGCAGGGTCTGCCGTTTCTTTTTTGTCTGCAGCGTGAGCCATGCTGAGGCACAGGCCGAGGAGGGAAGCCAGTAAAAAATGGTGGGTGGCACGTTGCGTCATGAATAGTCTCCTTAATGGATTCAATGGTTGATGGCTTTAAGCCTTGCTTAAAAACTTCCAGCGCAAATATAGACTAAAAATATCGGAAATCGACGAGGTGTTTGTCCAGTCTCTCAGGTGGCTGACGTAAAATAAACGCAAACAAAGACACTGCCCGAGTGGTGAAATTGGTAGACACAAGAGACTTAAAATCTCTCGCTTCCGTAAGGGGCGTACCGGTTCGATTCCGGTCTCGGGCACCATTTAAACGCACATTTGAAGGAGTTTCTTCATGGCACGCTACAACGCCGCGTACGAAATTCATGTGCATGGGCTGGTTCCATTGCAGTCAGAAGTTGGCTTGGATCAGTTGCAAGACGCTTTGCGCCCTTTATGGCAATATGCCGGCGCTGCCTCGCTTGAAGACGGTGCCGCCAGCTCCTACCCCGAAGAGCCGGGTATTCGCTTCAACCCCGAAGAACACACCTTGCAGATGTGTTGGACGGTACCTGGTGATGACGATTTCCGCCAAAGTTTGGATGAAATGTGCATGAGCTTGAATGAGCTCACTGTTGCTGGCGCCCCCATTGAAGTCACCTTCTATGACAATGACTTCGACGATGAAGACGAAGCGCGTGGTCAAGATTCACGTGATGATTTTGTGATGCTGTTTGTGGGCCCCACGCCTGCAGACATCATGCAAGCCCAGCGTGACATGTTGGTCAACGATGTGATCCATTTGATGGAACGTCATTTTGACGGGGCCGAGTTGGGCGGTGTGGTGAACGAAATAGACAAGTTGTTTTCTGAACGCTTTGATAATTTGGTCAATTCACTGGATCTAGGTCGTCCTCCACGCGGTCCAAGCAGTGGTCACGGTGGTGGCGGCCATGGTGGCCGCAAGCCACGACACTTGCACTAAGCCCTCTACGTGCAAGACATAAAAAAACCGGCCTCTGCAAAGAGGGCCGGTTTTTTTGTATGAAAACTTAGTTTGACTTGATGTCAATTCCTTTGAATTCACCGGTGGCTATACGTTTTTGCCACTCAGCAGGTCCAGTGATGTGCGCGCTGGTGCCGCCTGAATCCACCGCCACGGTCACGGGCATGTCGACCACATCAAACTCATAAATAGCTTCCATGCCTAAGTCAGCAAAGCCCACGACTTTGGCGTGCTTAATGGCTTTGGACACTAGGTAGGCAGCGCCTCCCACGGCCATGAGGTAGGCTGATTTGTGTTTCTTGATGGCTTCAATGGCGGTGGGGCCGCGCTCAGCTTTACCTACCATTGAGATCAAACCTGTTTGGGCCAACATCATCTCGGTGAACTTGTCCATGCGGGTGGCAGTGGTAGGGCCTGCAGGGCCCACCACCTCGTCGCCTACGGGGTCGACAGGGCCCACGTAGTAAATCACGCGGTTAGTGAAGTCCACAGGCAACTTTTCGCCTTTGGCCAGCATGTCTTGAATGCGCTTGTGCGCCGCATCACGGCCTGTGAGCATCTTGCCGTTGAGCAAGATGGTTTGACCGGGCGTCCAACTGGCGACTTCTTCCTTGGTTAAGGTGTTCAAGTCCACACGCTTGCTCTTTTGGGTATCGGGGGCCCAGTTCACGTCGGGCCACAGGTCTAGCGAAGGGGCTTCTAAGAAGACAGGGCCTGAGCCGTCCATCACAAAGTGAGCGTGGCGGGTTGCTGCGCAGTTCGGGATCATCGCAATCGGCTTGCTGGCCGCGTGCGTCGGGTACATCTTGATCTTAACGTCGAGCACGGTGGTCAAGCCGCCCAAGCCTTGTGCGCCAATGCCCAAAGCGTTGACCTTGTGATACAGCTCCAAGCGCAAGTCTTCGACTTGGGTTAGGGTGTCGCCCTTGCTTGATTTCTCCAGCAATTGGTACATGTCCAAGTCGTCCATCAAGCTTTCTTTGGCCATGAGTACAGCTTTTTCAGCCGTGCCGCCAATGCCAATGCCCAACATGCCTGGAGGGCACCAGCCAGCGCCCATCGTGGGTACGGTTTTGAGGACCCAATCCACCACGTTATCGCTCGGGTTGAGCATGTACATCTTCGACTTGTTTTCACTGCCGCCACCTTTGGCTGCAACCGTGATGTCGACTTTGTTGCCCGGCACGATCTGGGTGAAGATCACGGCGGGTGTGTTGTCTTTTGTGTTTTTACGGGCGAACTGTGGGTCATCGACCACAGAGGCGCGAAGCATGTTGTCGGCGTGGTTGTAGCCACGGCGAACGCCCTCGTTGATGGCGTCCTCTAAGCCGCCGGTGAAGCCTTCCCAGCGCACATCCATACCAATTTTCAGGAACACGTTGACGATGCCGGTATCTTGGCAAATAGGGCGGTGACCGAAGGCACTCATTTTGCTGTTGGTCAAGATTTGTGCGATGGCGTCTTTGGCCGCAGGGCTTTGTTCGCGTTGGTAGGCGCTGGCCAGGTGCGAGATGAAATCAGCAGGGTGGTAGTAACTGATGTACTGCAGTGCGGCGGCGACCGATTCAATCAGGTCGTTTTGGCGAATCGTGGTCATGTGTGGAGTCCTGAAAAAAGCCAGAAGAGGTAAAACAGCGTGAGAGTTTACCCAAAGCCCCTGTCAGGATGCTTGCATGCGGTGGGGCTTTATTTAATGCCCAAGATCCAAGCGGCCAATTTTTTGGCCTCAACGTCATTGACTTGCATATTGGCAGGCATGGGCACAGGCCCCCAAACACCTGACCCACCTTTTTGAATTTTGGTAGCCAGTGTGTCAACCGCAGACTTGTCTCCTGCGTATTTGGCCGCCACGTCTTTGTAGGCGGGGCCGACGATTTTCCGATCCAACGTGTGGCAAGCCATGCAGTTTTTGGAGGTGGCCAAGGCTTGGTCCGCCCAAGCAGGGGAAGACACGGAGGCGACAGCGAACGCGAGCGAAGTAAAAATGATTTTTTTCATGTCCTAGCCTCTGATGTGTGCAAAGTTGTGAGTGTGAGCCAGTTTATAGCGCCTTCTGCCCGTGCGAATTTGCCCCTGCTCGGCGTCGCAGATTAGAACTTTGGGAGACGGGGGCCGAGATGTGTGGGCGATAATCTCACAAGATTTTATTGATGCTTTTCTGACCGGAGCCCTTCTCATGCCTGCTTACCGTTCCAAGACCTCCACCGCTGGCCGCAACATGGCGGGTGCCCGTTCCCTGTGGCGCGCCACGGGCATGAAGGACGATGACTTCAGCAAACCGATCATCGCCATCGCCAACTCTTTCACCCAGTTCGTGCCGGGTCACGTTCACCTGAAAGACTTGGGGCAGTTGGTGGCGCGTGAGATTGAGGCTGCCGGTGGTGTAGCCAAAGAGTTCAACACCATCGCCGTGGATGACGGCATCGCCATGGGGCACGACGGCATGTTGTACTCGCTGCCTAGCCGCGACATCATTGCGGATTCGGTGGAGTACATGGTCAACGCCCACTGTGCCGATGCGATTGTTTGCATCTCTAACTGCGACAAGATCACCCCCGGCATGTTGATGGCCGCCATGCGCCTGAACATTCCCGTCATCTTTGTCTCGGGCGGCCCGATGGAGGCTGGCAAGGTTCGCTTGGCCAATCCGCAGACGCAAGTCATGGAGTTCAAGAAGCTTGATTTGATCGACGCCATGGTCATGGCTGCCGACGACAAGGTGTCAGACGCCGATTTAGCTGAAGTCGAACGCTCGGCTTGCCCCACCTGCGGCTCTTGTTCGGGCATGTTCACGGCCAACTCCATGAACTGCTTGGCCGAAGCGTTGGGCTTGGCCCTACCAGGCAACGGCACCGTGTTGGCGACGCATGCGGACCGTGAAGAATTATTCAAGCAAGCAGGCCGCACGATTGTTGACTTGTGCAAACGCTATTACGAGCAAGACGATGTGTCGGTGTTGCCGCGCTCAATGGGCTTCAAAGCGTTTGAAAACGCGATTGCGCTGGACATCGCCATGGGTGGTTCAACCAACACCATCTTGCACATTTTGGCGATTGCCCAAGAAGCCGAGATCGAATTCACCATGGCCGACATTGACCGCATGTCAAAAATCGTGCCTCAATTGTGCAAGGTTGCACCCAACACCAACAAGTACCACATCGAAGATGTGCACCGCGCGGGCGGCATCATGGGAATCTTGGGTGAGTTGGATCGCGCAGGCAGGTTGCACACCGATGTGGGCACCGTTTTGGGCAAGACCATGAAAGAGGTTTTGGACGATTGGGACATCGCACGCAACCCATCGGAAGCCGTGAAGAAGTTCTACATGGCTGGCCCCGCTGGCATTCCCACGCAAGTGGCATTCAGCCAAAACACGCGCTGGCCTAGCCTTGATACCGATCGCGCCGAAGGCTGTATCCGCTCGGTCGAGCATGCATTCAGCCAACAGGGCGGTTTGGCTGTGTTGCGCGGCAACATTGCGCTCGACGGATGTGTGGTCAAAACGGCTGGCGTAGACGACAGTTTGCTCGTGTTTGAAGGCCCCGCCCACGTGGTGGAGTCGCAAGACGAAGCGGTTGCGAACATTTTGGACGATCAAGTCAAAGCGGGCGACATTGTGGTGGTGCGTTACGAAGGCCCCAAGGGGGGTCCCGGCATGCAAGAAATGCTGTACCCCACCAGCTACATCAAGTCCAAAGGGTTAGGCAAGGCGTGCGCTTTGTTGACCGATGGACGTTTCTCTGGTGGTACTTCTGGCTTGTCTATCGGACACTGCTCGCCGGAAGCGGCGGCAGGTGGTGCCATTGGCTTGGTTCGCAACGGTGACCGTATTCGCATTGACATCCTTAACCGTACGATCAATCTGTTGGTCAGCGATGAAGAAATGGGCAAACGCCGCGTCGAGCAAGACAAGCTGGGTTGGAAGCCCGTTCTGCCCCGTCCTCGCAAAGTATCGGCTGCGCTCAAGGCCTACGCTTTGCTGGCCACCTCGGCTGACAAAGGTGCTGTGCGCGACCTGTCGCTGTTGGGCGATTGAACCTGCCGTTAAACGCTGTGCTGCTCCATCCCCAAATTGACCCCATCGCTTTGCAGTTGGGTCCTTTGGCCATCCACTGGTATGGCTTGACTTATCTGGCTGCATTTGCCCTGTTTGTGGGTTTGGCCCGCTTGCGCTTGAAGCATGAGCCTTATGCCGCCCAAGTAGCTTTGGGCACTTGGTCCAAACAAGACATAGAAGATATCTTGTTTTACGGAGTGATGGGCGTGATCTTGGGTGGCCGCATTGGCTATTGTTTGTTTTACAACCCGGGCTACTACCTTGAGCACCCACTCGAAGTGCTTGCGGTGTGGCAAGGCGGCATGAGCTTTCATGGTGGCATGCTGGGTGTGTTTGTAGCCACCGCTGGGTTTGCTTGGCAACGCCACCGCGCTTGGCTATGGGTGACGGACTTCATTGCGCCTTGTGTACCAACCGGTTTGGCCGCTGGACGTGTGGGTAATTTCATCAATGGTGAGTTGTGGGGGCGGGCTGCTGACCCTACATTGCCTTGGGCGATGGCGTTTCCTCAAAGTGGCAGCTTGATCCCGCGTCACCCCTCTCAGGTGTATCAGTTCTTGGGTGAGGGTATTTTGTTATTTGTGGTGTTGTGGTTCTACGCCCGCAAACCACGTGCCGTCGGCGCTGTCTCTGGCGTGTTCATGATTGGGTACGGCAGCTTACGCTTCATGGCCGAATACTTTCGCGAGCCTGATGCGCACCTAGGTTTGTTGGCGCTGGGCATGAGCATGGGCCAATGGCTGTGCGTGCCTATGGTGCTGGTGGGTCTGGCTCTGTGGCTCCGCGCTACGCGCAGCCCAGCCACCCTTTGATTTTCCCGCGTTAGCGTTCCCTTCAGGGAAAACCCCTGCAAATCAGGGTGTATTTTTTTGTCATTGTCTTCCATAATTACGTGTAATTACAGAACTTCAACTGCACCTTTACCCACGATGCGCGCTACCCCCAGCTCCTTGCATGATGACGTTGCCTCACAGCTGCGCGCTTACATTTTTGATGGGCAACTTCGGCCCGGAAATTTCATTGATGAAGTGACATTGTGTGAACTCTGGTCCATCTCTCGCACGCCATTGCGTGAGGCCTTAAAGGTGCTCACGGCGGAGGGCTTGTTGCGACATGAGCCTCGCCGAGGTTGCTTCGTGAACGAGGTAACAGAGCAAGACTTGGACGACATTTTTCCTGTCATTGCCCTGCTAGAAGGTCGTTGTGCATTTGATGCGACCCAACGCGCAAACATCGCCGATGTCCAAACCTTGGAGCTCTTGCATCAGCGCCTGCAGCAGCATGCCGATGCAGGCCGCATCAACGATTACTACGATACCAACTTTGCCATCCACGAAGCCATCATTCAATTGGCCAACAACAAATGGCTGGCGCAATCGATTTCTGATTTACGCAAGATTTTGAAGCTTGCTCGCTTGCAGCAGCTCCATGCGCCAGGACGGTTGCAGCAAAGTTTGAAGGAACATTTAGCCGTTTTCGCCGCGCTCAAAGCGGGTGACGCCGGAGCGGCTGAACAGGCCATGCGAAATCATTTGCTGCAGCAGCGCCAAGCCTTGCGAGAGCTGGCTTCTGCGCAACGCAGTGTGTTGACGGCGTAATGCCAGAAAGAGCAATAGGATGAATGCCACAAATTGGCTCAGTAGCAAACTCAATTTGCTGCGCAACTCAGCACCTGCGGCGGTTGAAGCGCCTAAGCCGGAAATCCGATCGTCTCGCGAACGCTTGGATGCCACCCTTCGTCAGCAAAAAGAGGCGCTGTCACCGCGCACGCTGCGTCGAACCCTCACTTCGCTTCAGGCCATCGTCGATCCACGCGTGAGTGAAGTCGAGGGCGGTCGGCGCGCCAAAGCCTTGGCCGATTGGTACGGGAAAGCCGGAATCGACGAACGGCAAGATGTGTGGCTCTTGATCAGTGAGCAGTTCGCCCCCGATGCGGTCAAGGTGCGTGCGGCGCGTGATGGCTATGACGCTGCCTTGGGAACTGTGGATGAAGGTACTGCTGAAATCCGCTTGCGTCGCGCCTTGGTGTCGCCACGCACCCGCTTGTTACAACGCTTTGCCGCATCAACTGGAGGTATGCGTTTTTTGGTTGACTTGCGTGCCGAGCTGTTGCCATACCTCAAAGGCAACAAACGCCTATTGGCGTTGGACGCGGAGCTGGAGAATCTGTTCTCGACTTGGTTTGATGTGGCTTTCTTGGAGTTGCGAGGCATCAGTTGGGATTCACCCGCATCCTTGATTGAAAAACTCATCAAATACGAGGCGGTCCACGATATTCGCAGCTGGGCTGATTTGAAAAACCGGTTGGACAGTGATCGCCGCTGCTATGGTTTCTTTCATTCCAGCTTGCCAAACGATCCTTTGATTTATGTGGAGGTTGCCCTGCTCCATGAGATGGCGGACAACATCATGCCGCTACTGGACGAGTTGGCAGCGCCTGAAGATTTGCAAAAGTCAACGGTGGCTATTTTTTATTCCATCAACAACACGCAGACTGGTTTGAAGGGCGTGAGCTTTGGTGATTCGCTCATCAAACGCGTGGTCGAAACCTTGCGTGGAGAGTTTCCCAAACTAAAAACCTTCGCCACCTTGTCGCCCATCCCTGGATTGCGCTCTTGGCTCTCCAAAAATGTAGAAGAGTTGTTAAGCAAACTCAGTGACAAAGAGTTGTCTGCCTTGGGGCGAGAAATCAGCTTCGAGCCGCCTTCTGCTTCCCATGTGATGGCGGCGATTGAACAAGCTCAAGTGCTTGAGGTTCTGTCTGAAAAATCACCCTTACGTCAATTTCTGACGCGGGCGGGCGCGCATTATTTGGGCCAAGCCAAACAAGGTGATCAAGTGCTTGACCCCGTGGCCCGTTTTCATTTGGGTAATGGGGCGTGCATTGAGCGCATCAACTGGTTTGCCGACCCTTCTAATAAAGGCATTAAGCAGTCCCACGGTTTGATGGTGAACTACTTATATGACCTCAAACGACTAGACAAAAATCGGCAATTGTTGGATAAAGGTACAGCACCAGCGGCGGGTGATGTACAAGATATGTATTTCAAGTGACTCGTGTTCGCTCAATAAAACCATGAAGGAGACAGCTATGCATCATTCCACTCTCACCCACAACCGCCGCCAATGGATGGCGCTCACAACCGCGGTCTGTGCTGCGTTTAGTTTGGGGGCGCAGGCGCAGGCGCAGTCAAGCTGGCCGACCAAACCCGTCACGTTAATTGTTCCTTTTCCGGCAGGTGGTGGCACCGATGTATTTGCTCGTCCTTTCTCGGCGCAGTTTTCAAAGCAATCTGGTAAAACTTTGGTCATCGATAACCGCGGGGGCGCGGGTGGTAACTTAGGTGCCGGTGTTGCTGCCAAAGCTGCACCCGATGGCTACACCTTGTTCATGGGCGCTGTGCATCACTCCATAGCCCCATCCATGTACCCCAAGCTCGATTACGACTTGGAACGCGATTTTGTGCCCCTCGCGATGGTGGCAAGCGTGCCGCACGTGTTGGTGGTGAATCCTAAGAACGTTCCGGGTGATTTCAAAGCGTTTATGCAAGTGTTGCATAGCAACCCAGGTAAGTTCAATTACGGCTCTGCGGGTGGTGGTACCTCGCATCACCTAGCGGGTGAGTTGTTCAAGCTACAAAGCAAAACCTTCATCACGCATATCCCATATCGCGGCGCCGGTCCGGCCTTGCAAGATTTAATCGCTGGCAATGTGGACATGATGTTTGACGGGCTGGGTTCCTCGGCCCAACACATCAAAGGTGGCCGCATCAAAGCGTTGATGGTGTCGGGCAACAAACGCAACCCTTCCTTCCCCGATGTGCCTTGTGCGGCAGAGCTGGGCATGCCTGATTACAACGTGACCACTTGGTATGGTTTGTGGGCGCCCAAAGGAACGCCCGCTGACGTGCAGGCCCGTGTGATTGAGGAGGTGCGTAAAGCCGCTGCATCTGAGGAGATCAAAACCAGTTGGGCGAATAGTGGCGCAGAGTTCCCTAATGTGACCGGCGCACAGTTCGGTAATCTTGTTTCTGCTGAAATTAAAAAATGGGCCGCCGTGGTAAAGGCCTCGGGCGCCAAATTGGACTGAACTGAATCAACACGATGAATCACAATCTTTATGCGGCGTTGCGGACCGCTTTCCCCTCAAATCTAAACGCGACAGCCATCGAGACGGATGAGGGTTTGATCTACAGCTGGTCTGACCTAGAGCGTGCCAGTGCCATGATGGCCAATTTGCTCGATTCGCTACACATCCCCAAAGGTGCACGCGTGGCGGTGCAAGTGGAGAAGTCGGTGGAAGCCGTCATGCTCTACCTCGCCACTTTGCGGGCAGGCTATGTGTTCTTGCCCTTGAACACCGCTTACCAAAGTGGAGAGATTGAGTATTTCATTGGCAATGCTGAGCCCGCAGTGGTGGTGTGCAGTAGCAAGAATTTTGGTTGGGTCAGCAAGATCGCCTTCAAGGCGGGGACGCACCATGTTTTTACCTTGGATGACAACCGAACAGGCAGTTTGCTCGAGCGCGCCGCACATTGCGCTGACAAGCATGAGGTGCTTCAGAGCAAGGCTGATGACTTAGCTGCCATTTTGTACACCAGTGGCACAACAGGCCGCAGCAAAGGAGCCATGCTCTCGCACGGCAACATGCTCAGCAATGCGCAGACCTTGAAAAAGTATTGGGGTTGGAAGCCTGGCGATGTGTTGATTCACGCTTTACCTATCTTTCATGTGCACGGTTTGTTCGTCGCCATTCACGGCGCGCTGCTCAACGGCAGCAAGATGATTTGGTTGTCCAAGTTCGATCCCAAACTCGTCATTGCCAAAATGCCAGAAGCCACTGTGTTCATGGGCGTGCCCACGTTGTATGTGCGCATGTTGGCAGAGCCTAGCTTGACCCAAACGCAAGCGGCGAACATGCGTTTGTTCATCGCCGGTTCAGCACCATTGTTGTTGGAGACTTTCAACGAATGGCGCGATCGCACAGGGCAAACAATTTTGGAGCGCTATGGCATGAGCGAAACAGTCATGCTCACGTCCAACCCTTATGCTGCTGATGCCCGTTACCCCGGTCAAACCGAGCGTCGTGGTGGCACGGTAGGCTTTCCCTTGCCTGGGGTGTCCTTGCGCGTGCAAGACGACGAGGGCCATGCTTTGCCTGTGGGCGAGATCGGTGGCATTCAAGTCAAAGGCCCCAATGTGTTTGGTGGGTATTGGCGCATGCCTGAGAAAACCAAAGAAGAATTTACCCACGATGGCTTCTTTAAAACGGGTGACGTAGGAAAGATTGACGAGCGTGGCTACGTGGTCATCGTCGGGCGCAGCAAAGATCTGATCATCAGCGGCGGCTACAACGTGTACCCCGCAGAGATTGAGGGGTACATCAATGACATGCCTAGCGTGGCTGAGAGCGCTTTGGTGGGTGTGCCTCACCCCGATTTTGGTGAGGTGGGCGTGGCGGTGGTCATCGCCAAGCCCGGTGCTAGCGTTCAACCTGATGCCGTGATTGGGGCACTCAAATCACAACTGGCCAATTTCAAGATTCCCAAGAAGTGCTTTGTGGTAGCAGAGCTGCCACGCAATACCATGGGAAAAGTGCAAAAGAACTTGCTGCGCGACCAGTACAAAGATTTGTTTTAACCAGCCAAAACAGCAGAGTTCACCCGCTGCGTGATGTGCGCCAAGGCTTCATCGACTTGGTCAATCAAGATCAAGCACAAGTCGCCTTTTTGCAAGCGTGACATCGCTCGGTCAATCGCCAAAAACTCGCCATGGATTTCATCGATGTGGGTTGTGCGTTTGGCCCCGTCCAAACCTTGGCGCAAGAGCTTGAGCACCTCACCATCGACGCGACCGCGTTGGCAGGCGTCTTGGTAGAGCACCACGTCGTCAAAGACTTCACCGATGATGCGGGTTTGTTCGCGAATGTCCTCGTCACGACGGTCTCCCGCGCCACTGATCACTACGCTGCGACGCTGAGCGGGCAGGTTGGTGACGGCTTGGACCAAAGCTTTGATCGCGTCTGGGTTGTGGCCGTAGTCGGCAATCACCGTCGCACCCTTGTAGTCAAACACATTGAAACGCCCAGGCACAGCATTGCTGTCGCTGATGAAGGTGGCTAGACCTGTGCAAATGATCTGCCAAGGAACGCCCACCGCCCATGCTGCGCCGATCGATGCCATGGCATTTTCAATTTGAAAACCAATCGCGCCACTGCGCGTGACGGGAATCTCTGACAGGGGGATACGCACCGAATGGTTGCCTTGCATGGCCACGATTTGGTCATCTTCTACGAACAACACCCGCTTGCCTTGTGCGCGGTGCGTCGCAATCACGGGATGGTGTGAGTCCAAACCAAAGAAGGTCACTTGGCCTGGGCAGTTGCCTGCCATGGCTGCCACCATCGGGTCGGTTGCGTTCAAAACAGCGGTGCCAGACGCTGCCACGTTTTGCACGATGACGCGCTTCAACACGGCGAGGTCTTCGACGGTGGAGATGTAATTCAAACCGAGGTGGTCACCCATGCCGATGTTGGTCACAACAGCCACTTGGCAACGGTCAAAAGCCAAACCTTCGCGCAGCATGCCACCACGTGCGGTTTCGAGCACGGCGGCATCTACATCTGGGTGCATCAGCACGTTGCGTGCGCTGCGTGGGCCACTGCAGTCACCGCTGTCGGTTTGACGGCCGTTGACATAGACGCCGTCGGTGTTGGTCATGCCCACGCGCAAACCATGGGCGCGAAGCAGGTGAGAGGTCAAACGTACCGTGGTAGTTTTGCCGTTGGTGCCGGTCACGGCAATCACGGGGATGCGACCATCGCCACCGTCTGGGAACATGGTCGCCATCACGGCTTCACCCACATCACGGCCTTTGCCAAATGAGGGGCTCAAGTGCATTCGCAAGCCTGGCGCAGCGTTGACTTCAACCACCCCACCGCTTTGCTCTTCCATGGGACGCAGTACCGATTCGCACACCACATCGACGCCGCAAATGTCGAGGCCGACCATTTGCGCCGCGGCAATCGCGCGCAGGGAGACTTCAGGGTGCACGTCATCCGTCACATCGGTGGCTGTGCCGCCTGTAGACAGGTTGGCGTTGTTACGCAGAATCACACGAGCGCCATTGGCGGGTATCGACACCGCGTCAAAACCTTGTTCTTTCAGGCGGGCAATGGCGATGTCGTCAAAGCGAATTTTGGTCAGTGACGTGGCATGGCCTTCGCCGCGGCGTGGGTCGGCGTTGACGATGTCAACCAACTCGCGCACGGTGTTTTTACCGTTGCCAATCACCAATGGGGGGTCGCGACGCGCGGCTGCAACGAGCTTGTTACCGACCACCAGCAAGCGGTAATCGCTGCCGGGGAGGAAGCGTTCAACCAAGACATCGTCACGAAAGGACACTGCCGTGGTGTAGGCCGCCTTGACGCCTTCTTCGGTCGTCACGTTGACTGAAATTCCTTTGCCTTGGTTGCCATCGCGTGGTTTGATGACCACGGGCAAGCCAATTTCTTGTGCTGCGGCCCAAGCGTCATCTTCGCTGGTGACAGGACGCCCCAAAGGTACGGGCACGCCAGCGGCGTGGAGGAGCTTTTTGGTGAGCTCTTTGTCTTGTGCGATGGATTCAGCAATGGCGCTGGTGGAATCAATCTCTGCCGCTTGAATTCGGCGTTGTTTGCTACCCCAACCCAGCTGTACCAAGCTGCCTTGGGTCAAACGACGAAAAGGAATGCCGCGTGCGATCGCTGCATTGACGATCGACGCAGTGGATGGGCCGAGGCGAATTTCTTCGTCGAGTTCGCGCAGTTGGTGAATGGCTGCATCCACATCAAAGCTGGTGTTGTTGAGTGCGGCCACGCACAATTCGTGTGCTAGTTTGACAGCCAAGGTGCCAACTTGTTCTTCGGTGTACTCCACCGCGACTTGGAACAGACCTTGGTCGGTGGTGGCCGTGGTGCGGCTGAACGTGACAGGGCAACCGGCCTCAATTTGCAAATGCAAGGTCGCCGCTTCTAACGCGTGCGCCATGCTCAGCTTGACCTTTTGTGCGGTGGGCCGAAGTGTGCCCACGCCGGGAAACAAGTTGCGCAACCGATTTTCAAAGTCGGGGTGTTGACCTAGATCGATTTCGTCCTCAGCACACGTCACCATGGCTTCCATGGCCGTGTGACGGGTCCAGAGGTTTGGGCCGCGTAGGGCGCGAATACGAGAGACTTCCATTAGCCATTCATCCTTGCAACGTCTTTGGCAACGTGTTGATTTTGTTGTCCGAAATTTTTCAAGCCAGCGCGAATGAGCAGTGGTGCAATATCCAGCGACCATGCGGTGGCAACAGTGGCCAACAACGTGGAGATGTGCAAACCATTTTTAAGCAGACGGGCAATCAACTCGAGGTCGAGGTGGAACAGCTGAGTTTCTTGGTCGCCGCGTGCCAAGATGACATGACCTTCTTTGCAGAACACTGCGCGCCCCCCTTGCTGCAGGTGCGCCATCACGGTGGCGTTGTCTTCGGCTTTGGCGTAGTAGACGACTTCACCGTCGCTCAGTTCGGCTAGTGTGGTCACCGCTTCTTCATCAGCGTTGAGTACGGCGGCACCTTCTGGTAAAACCAAGTCGATTTGCGTGCGAATCACGGTGCGCATTTGTTCTGCGGTTTGGATGTCATGCTTTTCAATCAGCGTGTCATCCGTGTCGGGCATGTTGGTGACCACGCCGATCAAGCAACGGTCATAGGCCAAGCCTTCGTCCAAGATATGGGCGGGCGTTGTTTCAAACACAGCGGCATCAAGCGCACGGTTGATGAGCAAACGCTCTGAGGTTTCAAAACCGCGTGCGTCGTATTTGCCCAAATGGTGCTGGTCCATGAACAAGCCGTCTTTGCAAGCCAAACCTGTGCGACGACCCGAGAGGTGCAACAACCAAGCGACCAACTGCGACAGCTCTGTGGTTTGCTTGCTACCCACAATGCCCACGACAGGAATTCGACCAGATTCATTGGAGCCAAACAGGTGTTCGACGATCGCTTTGCCCACAGGGCGAGGCTCACCCACAGCCGGCTTGACGTGCATCAGCAAGCCGGGACCTGCATTGACTTCAATGATGGCTCCGTGAGTTTCTTCCAGTGGTCGCGAGATGTCTTGTGTCACGATGTCGATGCCGGCGATGTCCAAACCCACCACGCGTGCGGCGAGGGTGGCGACAGCAGCGACGTCGGGGTGAACCAGATCCGTCACATCGTTGTTTAGGTTGCCGTTGCGTTGCACCACCACAATGCGACCTTTGACGGGCACGCTATCAGGCTGCAAGCCTTGACGTTGGATTTCCAGCAGCGACATTTCGCCGCGCGCTGTGTGCAAGCGAATCAGGTCGAGGGGGAAGCCTTCGGCCAAGCCGCGCCGCGGGTCGGTGTTGATTTGTGTGTCTATCAGTTGCTCTACCGTTGACGTGCCGTCTCCGGTGATACATGCCGTCTCGCCACGGGTGGCCGCCACCACGCGGTCGCCGACCACCAACACGCGGTGTTCATCTCCGCGCACATAGCGTTCGATCAACACCTCGCTGCCTTCTTTTTCAGCAGCGGTCCAGGCTTTGCGTACGCCTTCTTCGGTGTTCACGTCGAGGGAAACGCCCCAGCCACGGTTGCCGTCGAGGGGTTTGACCACCACGGGTAACCCGATATCTTGTGCAGCTTCCCATGCTTCGTCTGCGGTTTTTACGATTTGACCTTCAGGCACAGGGATGCCACATTGGGTCAGTAAACGCTTGGTTAAGTCTTTGTCGCTGGAGATACTTTCAGCGATGGCACTGGTGCGGTCAGTCTCGGCTGTCCAAATGCGACGCTGGCGTGAGCCGTAGCCCAATTGCACCAAATTACCTTCTGTCAATCGGATGAAGGGGGTTTTGCGTTCCACCGCCGCATCGACGATGCACGCGGTGCTCGGGCCTAAACAACGCAAGTCAGCAATTTTCTTCAAACGGTCAACCGTGGCCGTGATGTCATACGGCAAGTTATTCGCTGCGGCCATGACGAGTTCGCGGGCGGCTAAGAAGCTTTCGCGGCCCAGCTCTTCATGCTCGGTGCGAAATACGACTTTATAGATGCCGCGCTTGCTGATCTCACGGGCCTTGCCAAATTCGGCTCGGGCGCCTGCCAAGAGCTGTAACTCGATGGAGACGTGCTCCATGATGTGGCCCATCCATGTGCCGCCAATCAAGCGAGTCAAGAAGCCGCCACGATGGCCGACGCCGCAATGGTGCTCGACCAAACCGGGCAACCAAGTGTTGATGCGGTCATTAAAGCCGTCGATTTTGTTGGAGGGATGGTCTTCCATCTCGCCCAAGTCGATCAGTGCTTCGATGATGGGGCGGTAGGTCCAGATATTGGGTCCGCGCAAGTAGTTCATGCGCAGGATTTGAATGTCTTTGAAGGCCATAACTTAGCGGAGGATTTGGGTGGCGGAAGCGATAGCAAACATCGAGGTCGTCACGGCGACCTCCGAGGCTGCGGCGATACAATCATTTGCAAACGTGCGGGGGTGCAACAAAGTCCTGGCTCCTGCTTTTATTTTTTATCGCCGTCCATCGATTTGCATCGATTGAAAGCAGCAACATTCCAATAATGAATTCTTCTTTATCGGCTTCCACCAAAGTTGTTTTGCCCGAAGGCTGGCGAACTTCTGCTTTGGCACAACTGTCTACACATGAAAACGTTCTAGCCTGTCTAGAGGTTGACCTGAACGCCCAATTGCATTTCTCACTTGGGTTTCTCATTGTGACAGACCAAAGGGTGCTTTTTGGGTCCCAATCCGTTGGTTCCGCGCCTGTTTGGACCATTTGGCCATTGACTGCGGGCATGCAGATGATGCACACCGATCATGCGGGTGTGGGTGCCCTCAGCTTGGTCGACGCAACGCAGCGTCTTGCCAATTGGCGCTTCACACTGACCCACAATGTCACGGCCATGCGTTTGCAGGAGATGTTTGCGGACCGCATTGAGGTGCTGACCCACGGCAAATCATTGGCATCCATGGCGCAGGCCCGTTGCCCTCAGTGCAAACTGCAGCTTGAAAATGCGGGCGATGAGTGCCCCGTCTGTAGTCGCGAACAACACGCGCCCATGTCGACGTGGGGCCTGTTCCGACTGTGGCGCTTTGCCAAACCATACCAATGGCGCTTATTGGCGGGTTTTTTGTTGACGTTGGCTTCGACCGCTGCCACTTTGGTCCCGCCTTACTTGACCATGCCGCTGATGGACGATGTGCTCATCCCATTTCAAAATGGCAAAGACATTGACCACGATCTGGTGACCTTGTATTTGGGCGGTTTGTTGGGGGCGGCCTTGGTGGCTTGGGGTCTGGGCTGGCTTAAGACCTACATCTTGGCCTTGGTGTCTGAGCGCATTGGCGCCGATCTGCGCACCACGGCTTATGAGCATTTGATGCGTTTATCGCTCGAATACTTCGGGGGTCGCCGCACGGGTGATTTGATGAACCGGATTGGTGCTGAGACCGATCGAATCTGCGTGTTCTTGTCGCTGCATTTGCTCGACTTTGCGACCGATGTGCTCATGATCGTCATGACTGCATCCATTTTGATCAGCATTGATCCCAAGCTAGCGGCTGCCACATTGCTACCACTGCCGTTCATCGTGTGGCTGATTCACACGGTGCGTGACAAGTTGCGGACTGGTTTTGAGAAGATTGACCGTGTCTGGTCAGAGTTGACCAATGTGTTGGCTGACACCATTCCTGGTATTCGTGTCGTCAAAGCCTTTGCACAAGAACAGCGTGAGGCCAATCGCTTCCGTGATGCCAACAAACATAACTTGGCTGTGAATGACCGCATCAACTTTGTGTGGTCCTTGTTCTCGCCAACCGTCACGTTGATGACAGAGTTGGGTTTGTTGGTGGTGTGGGGCATTGGTATTTGGTTGGTGTCTCATCATCAAATCACTGTGGGTGTGTTGGCTGCGTTCTTGGCCTACATCGGGCGTTTCTACACGCGCCTTGACTCCATGAGTCGCATCGTCTCGCACACCCAAAAGGCCGCGGCAGGGGCTAAACGCATTTTTGAAATCTTGGACCACGTCTCCAGCGTCCCTGAGACCCATCACCCGCAAAAACTGCCGGTGCCGTTGCAGGGCAATATCGAAATTCAAGATGCGGGCTTTCGCTACGGCAACCGTGCGGTGATTCGTGGCATGAACCTGAGTATCCGACCCGGAGAGATGATCGGGTTGGTAGGTCAAAGTGGTTCGGGTAAGAGTACCTTGGTCAACCTGATTTGTCGCTTTTACGATCTAAGCGAAGGTTCGATCAAGTTGGATGGCATCGACATTCGCAATATCTCCTTGTCCGACTTCCGCAGCCACATCGGCATGGTGTTGCAGGAGCCATTTTTGTTTTTCGGAACAATCTCCGACAACATCGCCTACGGCAAACCCGATGCCACACGCGAAGAAATCGTCGCAGCCGCACGTGCAGCGCATGCACACGAGTTCATCCTGCGTTTGCCGCAAGGCTATGACTCGTTGGTGGGTGAACGTGGCCAAGGTTTATCGGGTGGCGAACGACAACGCATTTCAATTGCACGAGCCTTGCTCATCAACCCACGCATTTTGATCTTGGATGAAGCCACTGCATCGGTGGATACCGAGACCGAGCAAGAAATTCAAAAGGCGTTGGACAACCTCGTGCAAGGCCGCACCACGATTGCCATCGCACATCGCTTGTCGACGCTCAACAAAGCAGATCGTTTGGTGGTGATGGAGCAGGGCGTTGTGGTGGAAGAGGGTGATCACGACACGCTCATGGCGCGTCAAGGCGCCTACTACCGCCTGTATGAGGCCCAAGCCAAAAACACGGGAGACGCCGTGGTGCGTCCTAGCAAGGAATCCGTATGAGTGCCGCATTCACCTTAGCGTTTGACTCCTTTGGGAAATTGGTCGTCACCATGGTCGATGGTACGAAGCATGTGGGTGCTGTGGTGGCCCGCGCGTTCCCCATCAAGGCGCCTGACCAAAACATTTCCATCTTGAGCGCCGAAGGCAAAGAGTTGGCGTGGGTGGAGAGTCTCAATGACTTGCCTGAGCGGGAGCGCGATCTCGTCTCGCAAGCCTTGCAGGCTCGCGAATTTATGCCTGAGATTTTGAGTTTGGAGGGTGTGAACAGTTTCTCCACCCCCAGCGTGTGGCGCGTGCAAACCACACGTGGCCCCACGCAATTGGTGCTCAAAGGCGAGGAAGATATCCGTCGTTTGAGTACAAACACGCTGATCGTGGCAGATGCGCATGGCGTGCAGTTTTTGATTCGCGACTTACCTTCGTTGGACCGCCACACACGAAAACTGCTCGACCGATTCTTGTAACCCCCAGGCGTGTTGTCTTAACGGCCTTCGCAGGTAGCAAAAAAATCAAGCTCACGCTTGTAGGCGGTGGTCTTCACCGCCATCAAACCCAGTACCGAATGGAACAAGTTGTCGTGTGACAAGGGCTTGTTGCGGTCGTTTTGCAAGCAACGTTTGCTCACGTGACTGAGTTGCTCGAAGCCAGGTGATAGCCAAGTGATCAAAGGTACCGTGGTTTGTTCAGGTGGCGCCACGCTGAACGGAAGGCCATGCAAGTACATGTTTTTTTCTCCCAGTGACTCACCGTGGTCGGACACATAGAGCATGGCCGGTGTGCTTGTTTGGTCTTGTGTTTTAAGCCAACCCACCAGCCGTGACAAGAAATAGTCGGTGAAGACGATCGTGTTGTCGTATGCGTTCACGATTTGGGGACGTTCGCATTGAGAGAGTGAGGTGTCGGTGCATTCAGGGGTGAATGGCTTGAATGATGCCGGTGTGCGTTTGAAGTAAGCAGGGCCATGACTGCCCATTTGGTGCATGACCACCACCGTGCCGCGTGCGCGGCGTTCGGCAGGGAGTTTGGCCAGCTCTGCGTCGATGCGAGCCAGCATCACCGTGTCTCGACATTCGTCACCGTCGCATGTTTCGGGAAGTTTCAGGTTGGATGTATTCACGTAAGGCACGCGGTCGCATTGGCTCTTGCAACCCGACTGGTTGTCCATCCACAGCACGGCATAGCCCGCATGGTAGAGAACGTCGAGCAGGTTTTCAAACTCGTTGCTGCGTTTGGCGAAGCCGGTGCGCCCAAGGTGGGAGAACATGCAAGGCAACGACTCTGCGGTGCTGGTGCCGCAGGAAGTCACGTTTGTGAAGCTGGTGATGTTCTCTTGGGCCAGCAGCGGGTTGGTGTTGCGCGCATACCCGTTGAGCGAAAAGCTTTGGCTACGTGCCGTCTCACCCAAAACAAACACGAGCAGCGGCGGGCGTTGCGGTGTGCTGCCTGTGCGTGGTGCAATGCGTGCGTCGAGTCCCAAACTTTGCATGGGACCTCGGGGCTGCTCGGCTGGGATCACCGTCATATCCAGCACCGCGTAGATGCTGTTGAGTGGGTTGATTTGGTAGCGCATCTCGGTGTAGTTGCGCATCAGTGATGAAAAATCTTGAAACATCAGTTGTGTTGTGCCAAAAGCCAACGCCAACGAACCGATCAGCAATCCTGCATTGCGAAGGGTTTGCTGCCCCATGCTTGTTGGGGTCAACGGTTGACGCCATAGCCACACCATGGGCAGCACTGCCAGCGCCATCACCGTCACGAGCAGGTGCCAACTCAGCTGGTCACGCGCCTCGCGAGTGTCGGTTTGAATCACGTTGATGAGCATGGGTGTATCCACCACCACACCATAGGTCAGCATGTAATGTGTGGCAAACGCCGCCAGCAGCAACAGCACCGTGATGGCAGGTTTGAGTGTGAAGTGCCATGCAAACAATGACAAAACCGCAGCCACGAGGCAGGCAATGTCAAATGCGAATGCCAGCCCAAAACCAAGGCCATGCCAGCCCGTGAGGTCGGGCAGGGTTATCAAGGTTTTCCAGAGTGCGAGGTTGCCTAGTACGGCGAGCCAAACACTGCTTAAGACCACCAAGGTGACTGGGGAGCGTTGCGTACGGAGGGGAGCATTTAGAAACATGAAGCGCATAAAAAACATTACGTTGGCCAAGTGCTACCGTGCTCAGGCACGACGACACGCAATTTCAATTCACGCTCAATGCGTTGCCGCAAGGCGTCAGAGGCCTCGAGTTCACCGTGCACCACATACACCTGATCGGGCGCATGTTTCATGCTTTTGAGCCAAGCCAATAACTGAGTGGCATCCGCATGCGCTGACGAGGATTCCAGTTGCACTACTTCGGCTTGGACTGCAATGTCCTGACCGTGAATGCGCAGTACCTGACCGCCGCTTGCGAGCGTGGCACCGCGTGTGCCGGGTGCCTGATAGCCGGTGAGAATCACCATGTTTCGGTGGTCTGGCAAGTAGTGCGCTAAGTGGTGCAACACCCGGCCACCTGTCGCCATGCCACTCGCGGACAAAATTACCATTGGACCGTGGCGCTTGGCCAAAGCCTTGGATTGTTCGGGCGTCTCCACCATCGTGGCAATGTGCTTGACGGCGTGCAGTGCATCTTTGTGCAGGCGGTGCGCATCAGGGTGCCGTGGCAACAATTCGGTGGTGTGCACCGCCATTGGGCTGTCCAAGAAGATTGGCAAGCTGTGTGCAATCTCGCCGCGCTCTTTGAGAAGTGAGATGGCGTACAACAATGCTTGTGTGCGGCCAACGGCAAACACTGGTACCACCGCCACGCCACCGCGTGCGGCCACACGCTTTAAAGCGGGGGCGAGTTCTGCCAATACATTTTCATGCGGATGCTCGCGGTTGCCGTAGGTGGACTCAATCAACACGGTTTCGGCATCAGGTGGTAAGTCTGGCGGTTTCATGATCAGGTCATCCGGACGACCCAAATCACCGCTGAACAAAATACGACGGTCTGCGACTTCCAACAGGATGCTGGCGGCCCCTAAGATGTGTCCCGCTGACGAGAACGTGGCTTTCCAGCCCGGTATGGGTGAGAAGGTTTTGCCCATCACTTCTGGGCGAAGTAGGTCTAATGTGACGATGGCGTCATGCTTGGTGTACAGCGGTAGGGCTGGGTCATGTTTGGAGAGTCCGTGGCGGTTCAGAAACGCCGCGTCTTCTTCTTGAATGTGACCACTGTCAGGCAACAAAATCGCACACAAATCGCAGGTCGCGGGTGTGGCGTGAATGCAGCCACGAAAGCCTTGGCGATACAGCAGTGGCAAGTAGCCACTGTGGTCCAAGTGGGCGTGGGTGAGCAAGACTGCATCCACCTCCACCGGTTCAATGGGCATGGGGCTCCAGTTGCGTAATCGCAGCTGTTTGAAGCCCTGAAATAAGCCGCAGTCGATCAACAGTTTTTTGCCGCCGTGCTCTACCAAGTATTTAGAACCGGTGACTGTCCCGGTTCCGCCTAAGAATGTGATGTTGACGCTCATAGGCGGAGTATCCCCCCTTTAGATGAAGATACGTGGTGTTGGCTTAGTTGAAAAAGCGTTTCAACTTATCAGCCCAACCACCTTCAGCGGGTGAATGTTTGGCACCACCTTTTTTCAACGACTCATCCAACTCTTTGAGAAGTTTGCGCTGGTGTTCCGTGAGCTTGACGGGTGTTTCCACCGCGATATGGCAATACAAATCCCCAGGGAAGCTGGAGCGAATGCCCTTCAGTCCTTTGCCACGCAAGCGGAACTGCTTGTCGTGTTGGGTGCCCTCAGGGATGTCGATCGCCGCTTCTCCTGCCAGCGTAGGCACGCTGATCTCGCCACCCAAGGCAGCGGTGGTGAAGCTGATCGGCACAGAGCAGTGCAGGTCGTCACCATCGCGTTCAAAGATATCGTGCTTTTTGACGCGAATTTCTATGAACAAATCACCAGGAGGCCCACCATTGGTTCCGGGCTCACCGTTGCCGGTGCTGCGAATGCGCATGCCGTCGTCGATGCCGGCTGGGATTTTGACTTCCAGCGTTTTTTGTTTCTTGATCTTGCCTTGGCCGTGACACATATTGCACGGTTCGGGAATGATCTTGCCAGAGCCTCGGCAGTGTGGACAGGTTTGTTGCACACTGAAAAAGCCTTGACGCATTTGCACCTGACCGCTGCCGTGGCAGGTGGTGCAGGTTTTGACGGATGTGCCGGGTTTGGCCCCTGTGCCATCACAGGTTTCGCACTCGTCCCACCCTGGAATCTTAAGCTGGGCTTCCTTGCCGTTGGCAGCTTCTTCCAATGTGATTTCCATGGCGTAACTCAAATCACCGCCACGGTAGACCTGGCGGCCACCTCCGCCACCACGACGCTGTTGACCAAAGATGTCACCGAAGATATCGCCAAAGGCTTCACCAAAGCCCGCGCCGCCAAATCCGCCAGGACCACCAGGGCCACCGCGCATATTGGGGTCGACGCCTGCATGGCCGTATTGATCGTAGGCCGCACGCTTTTCTGCGTCGGACAACATTTCATAGGCCTCTTTGACCTCTTTGAACTGTGATTCAGACGCCTTGGCGTTGCTGCCTTGGTTGCGGTCGGGGTGGTGCTTCATCGCGAGTTTGCGATAAGCCTTTTTGATCTCTTCGTCGCTCGCACCTTTGGAGAGGCCGAGGACTTCATAAAAATCGCGTTTGGACATGATGGGCGTTGCCGTTTTTTTGGGGCTTGTTTAACGACTTCGCCGCGTGTCCACCTTTTCAGGCGAAACGCGGCGAGTTCGACTCAGAAAGTTGAAAAAGGTTTAACCTTTTTTGACTTCTTTCACTTCAGCGTCGACCACGTTGTCGTCGGCTGGCTTTGCATCGCTGCCGGCAGCTGCGCCGCCTGCGGCTTGCGCAGCTTGCATGTCAGCGTAGACCTTTTCACCCAGCTTTTGCGAGGCGGTCATCAAAGTTTCAGTTTTGGCATCGATGTCGGCTTTGTCTTCGCCTTTCAATGCTTCTTCGACTTCCTTGATCGCTGCTTCGATGGTTTCTTTTTCGGCTGCATCGAGTTTGTCACCGTGCTCGACCAAGCTCTTCTTCACGCTGTGAACCGCGGCATCCGCTTGGTTACGTGACTGCACGATTTCCAATTTCTTCTTGTCTTCGGTGGCATTCAACTCGGCGTCTTTCACCATTTGTTGAATCTCATCTTCTGACAAACCAGAGTTGGCCTTGATGGTGATTTTATTTTCCTTGCCGGTGGCTTTGTCTTTGGCGCCCACGTGCAAGATGCCGTTGGCGTCAATGTCAAACGACACTTCAATTTGTGGCGTGCCACGTGCCGCAGGTGCAATGCCTTCAAGGTTGAACTCACCCAAACTCTTGTTGCCGCTGGCAATTTCACGCTCGCCTTGGAAGACCTTGATGGTCACGGCGGGTTGGTTGTCGTCAGCGGTGGAGAACGTTTGCGCAAACTTGGTTGGGATGGTCGTGTTCTTGGTGATCATTTTGGTCATCACGCCGCCCAAGGTTTCAATGCCCAAAGACAGGGGCGTCACGTCGAGCAACAACACGTCGGTGCGGTCGCCTGACAGAACTTGACCTTGAATCGCGGCGCCCACGGCCACGGCTTCGTCAGGGTTGACGTCACGGCGAGGCTCTTGACCAAAGAACTCTTTGACCTTTTCTTGCACCTTAGGCATGCGGCTCATGCCACCCACCAAGATCACGTCGTCGATGTCGCTCACAGACACGCCCGCATCTTTGATGGCCAAACGGCAAGGGGCGATGGTGCGCTCAACCAACTCTTCCACCAGTTGCTCCAACTTGGCACGGTTGAGTTTGATGCTCAAGTGCTTAGGGCCGGAGGCATCCGCAGTGATGTAGGGCAAGTTGATGTCGGTCGACGTGGCCGATGACAACTCGATTTTGGCTTTTTCAGCGGCTTCTTTCAGGCGCTGCAAGGCCAACACGTCTTTGGACAAATCAACGCCGGATTCTTTCTTGAACTCGGAGATGATGAATTCGATGATGCGTTGGTCGAAGTCTTCGCCGCCCAAGAACGTGTCGCCGTTGGTGGATAGCACTTCGAATTGTTTCTCGCCATCGACGTCCGCGATTTCGATGATCGACACGTCGAACGTACCGCCACCCAAGTCATACACTGCAATCTTGCGATCGCCCTTGTCGGTTTTGTCCAAACCGAAGGCCAACGCAGCAGCTGTGGGTTCGTTGATGATGCGCTTGACATCCAAACCAGCGATGCGACCTGCATCTTTGGTGGCTTGACGTTGTGCGTCGTTGAAGTAGGCAGGCACAGTAATGACCGCTTCTGTCACTTCTTCGCCGAGGTAGTCTTCGGCGGTTTTCTTCATCTTGCGCAGAATTTCAGCGCTGATTTGAGGAGGAGCCAACTTGTTGCCGCGCACTTCCACCCAAGCATCGCCGTTGTCGGCTTTGGCAATGGTGTAGGGCATCAAGTCGATGTCTTTTTGAACTTCTTTTTCGCTGAACTTGCGACCGATCAAGCGCTTCACCGCATACAAGGTGTTGCGTGGGTTGGTGACAGCTTGACGCTTGGCGGATGCACCGACCAAGATTTCACCGTCTTCTTGATACGCAATGATCGACGGTGTGGTGCGAGCGCCTTCGGCGTTCTCGATCACTTTGGTCGTGTTGCCTTCCATGATGGCCACGCACGAGTTGGTGGTTCCCAAGTCAATACCGATGATTCTTCCCATGTCTAACTCCAGTAATTTTAAAAATTCAGATGAGGCTTAGTTGTGGATAACTTTGCCAATTTCAAGTGTTTATTTCGCGGCGGCCACAGTGACCAACGCAGGGCGAAGCACGCGCTCAGCGATCAAGTAACCTTTTTGAAGTACTGTGACCACGGTGTTGGCTTCTTGATCGGCAGGCACCACGCTGATAGCTTGGTGTTGTGCTGGGTCGAACTTGGCACCCGCGGCGGGGTCGATGGCTAGCACTTTGTTGCGCTCCAAGGCGCTTTTGAGTTGACGCAGCGTAGCTTCTGCACCTTCGCGTATTTGCTCAGGCGTGGCGGTTTGCACAGCTAAGCCGGCTTCTAAGCTGTCAAGCACGGGCAGCAAGCTGTCGGCAAAGCTCTCGAGCGCGAATTTACGCGCTTTGGACACTTCGTCGTCTGCACGGCGTCGTGCATTTTGAACGTCGGCTTGGCCACGTATGTATTGGTCTTGCAACTCAACCGCTTTGACCTGCAAAGCGACGATTTCGGCCTGTGCCGAAGCCAATGGGTCAAGCGGGGTCGCTGGCTCAGCGGGGGCCTCTGTGGCGGGCGCTTGGCCTGCCATGTGGGCGGCCAAATGAGCTGCGGTGGTATCTTGGTTTTCGGTAGGTTCTGACATGCTTTGTGGGGCTTGTGAAAAGGATATTCAGCAAAGCTGAGGCCATTCGACCCTATTTCAAGAGGGGTTTTGTAAAAAAACTGAATGAGGCAAAAGAAAGCGGGGCCTAGCCCCGCTTGATGGCAGCCCAAGGGCTGCGCCGCGTGGTTACTCGATGCCGAGCAACTCGACGTCAAACTTCAGCGTGGCGTTAGGGGGGATCGCACCACCCGCGCCGCGTGCGCCGTAGCCAAGCTCAGAGGGAATGATCAGGGTGCGTTGACCACCGATTTTCATGCCTTGCACGCCTTCATCCCAACCTTTGATGACCATGCCAGCACCCAAAGGGAAATCAAACGGGTCATTGCGGTCGTGGCTGGAGTCAAACTTGGCGCCTTGCTCGCCATCTTTGTAGAGCCAGCCTGTGTAATGCACGGTGACGTGTTGACCGGCTGCGGCTTCAGCGCCGTCGCCCACCACGTTGTCGGTGTATTGCAGGCCGGAAGGGGTCGTGTTCATGGCAAATCCTTGAGGGTCAAAATACGAAGGGCTCTAGTGTAGCGACCCCAACCTCAAAACAAAAAAGCCGCGATGCTGAGCATCGCGGCTTTTTGAGTCAGTTAATTGCCACTGATCACATTTTGCACAAAGGTGAGGGGGGTGGTGTCAAAGACGCTGGGTAGGTGTCTTCAATCACAGGGCGCAAGGCGCCGTCGACCATCTTCACGCGACCCACGTAGTTAGGCAACATCAATTGATTGTCTGCCGCACGCATGGTGACTTTGCCGTAGATGGTGTTGAGTTCTGCGCCACGCAAAGCTTTACTCACTTCTTCTGGCTTCACACTTTTTGCCAGACGAACGCCATCAAACATGACTTGTGCGCCGTTGTAGGCTTGTCCTTCAGCATCGGTTGGCACGCGGTTGAACTTGGCTTTCCAAGCGGCGACGAACTCTTTGTTGCGAGGGTTGTTCAAGTCAGCGGCGTAGCCAGAGTTGCCAGGAACGTTTTCAAGGTTCTTGCCAGTGGCGTTGATGATGAAGTTCGAAATCAGTGCGTGGCCAATCAGCGGTGTGTTGGGGATCAGGTTGAACTCACCGGCTTGCTTGACGAAAGCCATGGCATCACGCCCAATCTCAGCTACCCAAATGCCGTCCACGTTGGCGGCTTTAAGTTGCGCGATGTAAGGTGAAAAATCTTTGGTTCCCATGGGTACATACAAGGTCAACGGCACTTTCTTGCCTTGAGCTTCCATGGCTTTCTTGAACGATTCGCCAGAATCGCGTCCCCACACGTAGTCGGCGGCGATGACGGCAAAGTTATTGCCTTTGATCTTCTTGGTCCATTCGTTAATCATGGCGATATCCATCGCGTCTGAATGGTTGGTGCGGAAGCTGCGGGGCTTGCAGGTGTCACCTGTGAGCTTGTCAGACTTGCTGGCTTGAATGAAATAGGCCGCATCCCAGCGCTCTAAGTTTTGGGCAATCGTCAATGAGATAGATGAGGGGACTGCGCCGATCAACAAGTTGTAGCCATCGCGAGCCATTTTCTCAGCCACTCGGCGACCTGCGTCTGGCGTGCTTTCGTCATCGCCTTCGACGACTTCAACTTTGCGGCCGTCAACGCCACCTTTGCTGTTGGCTTCTTCAATGGCGAATTTCACTGCACGCATGACTTCTTCGCCTTGCTCAGCGAAGACGCCTGACTTGGAGGACACCAAACCCACTTTCACGGGTTCTTTGCCTTGCGCCAAAGCGCTCAAAGGTAGGGCTGTCACCAGCGCTGCGCTGGCCAGCAGTTGATAGATTTTTTTATGTTGCATGCTTGTCTCCTAGGAATGAAGGATTGCCGGAATCGGTCCGGCGGCCGATGGGAACTTGGGTTGAGGGTTTTAAACCATCACATGGTTTTCTAAATCTTTGAGACCTTCCGGCGAGTTAGTCACCACGCCTTGTGCCACAACCGAACCTTTGGCCATGGCTAAATAACGGTGGGCCACACGTGCGACCAAACTCATGTTTTGCTCAATCAACAGCAAAGCGGTTCCTTGGTCGGCAACACGGTTGAAGATGTCAGCGAGCTGGTCCACGATGACTGGGGCTAACCCCTCGGTGGGTTCGTCCAGCAAAATCAAATTCGGATTGGCCATCAGTCCACGACCTACGGCCAACATTTGCTGTTGCCCCCCAGAGAGTGCAGTACCTGGCGTGTTGGCGCGTTCTTGCAGGATGGGAAAGAGTTTATAAATTTCTGGCACGGTCCATGGGCCCTTACGGCCGACAGCGGCGCCGAGCAACAGGTTTTCTTCCACGGTCAGGTTGGCGATGATGCAGCGGCCTTGCGGCACCACAGCGATGCCGTGCTGTGCAGCGATGTATGGGCGTGGCCTGGTAATTTGATGCGTGCCTAAATGGATGTGTCCCTTTTTGAGGTCCGCTAGCCCTAGGATGGTGTTGACCACTGTGGTTTTTCCGACGCCGTTGCGACCAATCAAAGCCACTCTTTCACCGGGGTTCACATGCAAGTCCAAGCCGTGCAGGATGTGCGCCGCGCCGTAATAGGCGTGGATGTTCTTCAAGTTCAACAATGCACTCATGCGGCGCTCCCTAAATAAGCTTCGCGTACCCGAGGGTCAGCACGCACGGCCGCGGGGGTGCCGCTGGCGATGATGCGACCCAGTTCAAAAACGGTCACCGCATCGGAGATGCCAAACACCACGTCCATGTCGTGCTCGACCAAGAGAACGGAGACGTCCCAACGTGAGGTGAGAGATTTCAAATGTTGCGCCAAATCATGCGACTCTTTAACGGACAAACCAGCCATCGGTTCATCGAGCAACAGCACACTCGGGCGACCAACCAAGGCCAGCGCCAAATCGAGGCGGCGTTGTTCACCGTAGCCTAAATCTTCCGCCATCACGTTGGCCATCGGCAAAAGTTCAAGCTCCTTCAGCACCGCATCGGCATCGGCATCTGAGTCCTGAACGCCCATCTTGTGCGATGCCAATTCAATTTGTTTGCGAACAGGCATGCCTCCAAAAATACTGGTGCGTTGGAAGCTGCGTGACAAGCCAAGCATGCGACGCTCGACGACGCCCATCTCGCTGACATCAACGCCACCTAACGTGACCTTGCCGCGGGTCAATCGGCGTCGTCCGGTGATTGCATCAATCACGGTGGATTTGCCGGCGCCGTTGGGGCCGATCAAACCACGAATCTGACCTTTTTCCAAAGTCAGAGACACGCCGTCTACAGCTTTAACGCCGCCGTAGTGGATGGCCACGTCTTCGGCCTGCAATACATAAGTAGGGGAATTTTTCATAGGGTGCTCCGAGTCTGTGCGTTGTTCAATGCACGCCTGCTTTGGCGCGTGAACCAGCAGCAGGTTTGCTGCGCCAGAGGGCTTGCAAGGCCCCAGCGATCCCTGTGGGTGAGAAAACGATGACGGCAATCAAGGCCACACCAAAAATTGACATCCAGTGGGTGGCGTAGTCGCCCACCACGTCTTTGAAGATGAAATAAACCACGGCACCCAATGCAGGCCCCCACAAGGCTTTGAAGCCGCCAACGACAACCATCATCAGCGCCATTCCGGACAAACTCCAGTGCAAGTTCTCGGGAGATACAAAGCCGGTATTCAGGGTGGACAACATGCCGGCCAACGCAGTGACGACTGCAGACAGGGCATAAATAGCAGCGCGCGGCATGACCGTAGAGATGCCGATGAAGCGAGCGCGTTCCTCGTTGTCGCGCACGGCCTCAGTGATGGCGCCCAAACGCGTGTTTAACAACAAGGACAGCAAGAGCATCACGACTACCAAAGTGCACCAACAAATCAAAAACATCACGGCTGGTTTAAGGATGGACGACTGGCTAAATCCAAAAATGGTGGCAGGCCAATCGACTTGCATCCCATCGGCACCACCGGTCACGCCACGTGCGCGAGAAACCGATAAATAGAACATCTGACCAATCGCCAAGGTCAGCATGCCAAACGCAATTCCGGGCACGCGCACAATGATCAGGCCAATCACGAAAGCTGCAATGCCGATGCCTGCCAACGTGGCCAGGATGGCCCACTCGACGGGCATGATTTGTAGTTGCAGGGTGATGCCGATGGCATAGCCTGATGCACCAAAGTACAGCGCGTGGCCAAAACTCACCAAACCATTTTGCTTAAGCAACACACCGATGCCCAAGGCAAAGACAGCGTACACAACGGCTTGTGTGAGCAGTGACAACACTGTGTTGGAACTGACAACTGTGACCACGCCCACACCTGCGAGCAGGGCGGCGACAGAAATAAGAATAGCGCGTAGTGGACTCATATTAAATACTCACTTCAAATTAGGTGCGGCTACCCGCAAACCCTGCCGGTTTCCAAATCAAGATGGCCACCATGAAAACAAAGGGCAGCAACACTGAGGCATCTGGCAAATACACGGCACCAATGGCCTGCACCATGCCAAGGAGCAAGGCTGCGATGAAGGCGCCTGCGAGTGAGCCCAGTCCGCCAATGACCACCACCACAAATGAGTCAATCAATACATCTGAGCTCATGGAGGGTGAGAGTGACAAGAAAGGCGCGGATACCACGCCTGCTAAGCCCGCCAAAGCAGTTCCTAGGCCAACGACTGCTGCGCTTAACGCGTCTGTGTTGACGCCTTGCATGGCTGTGGTGATGGGGTCGGTACTGGCGGCACGAACAAACAAACCGATTTTTGAATAGCGCAGCCATAGACTCAAGCCAAGCGCCACAGTGGCCCCCATCACGATGACGCCGATGCGGTAAGCGGGTACTGGGGTGCCAAATAAATCGACTGAGAAGTTCAAGGCCTCGGGGGCTGCAACAGACAGGTTGCTCTTGCCCCATACTGATTGCACCATGTCTTCAATCACCAGCAGTAAGCCGAACGTGACCAGCACCACGGTTAAGGGGTCACGGTCTTGTAGAAGTCGAAAGCCGTAGCGGTCTAGCAACACGCCCAAGATGGCCATCAACGCTGGGGCGACGATCAAGGCGACCCAAAAGTTGCTTTGCATCGCCACGGTGTAGCCGAGGTAGGCGCCCAGCATGTAGAAAGAGCCATGGGCAAAGTTCACCACCCGACGAAGCCCGTAAATCAGAGCAAGGCCCGAGCACATGATGATGAGCAATGAGCCATAAACAAACCCATTAAAAAGATTGATGGTCAACATGGTGTTTTCCTGTGTGTTTGTTTGAGTTGCTCATGCATGTTCGATGTCGCCGAGCGCTATGTCTGGCGCGCCCAACACACTCCACCCACCATCCACTGCCAATGTGGCGCCGGTCACATAACTGGAGGCGGGGGAGGCTAAGAAGAAAATACTTTCTGCAATTTCGGATGGCTCGGCCATGCGGCCCATGGGGGTCCGTTGCATGATGGCAGGCGCGTTGATGGCCCCTTTTTCTGCCAGTTCTGCAACCAAGGCGGTTGCGACATAGCCTGGTGCCACGGCATTCACACGGATGCCTTTGCGCGCCCACTCGGTGGCGAGTGCGCGTGTCATTCCTAGAACTCCTGCTTTGGCTGCGCTGTAGGCGTTGCGTCCAGGAATGCCGCCAGTGCTGGCGATGGAGCCGATATTGACGATCGATCCGCGGTTACCTTTGGCATCGCGGCCCTGGGTTTGCATGTGCGCAAGTGCGGCTTGTGTCATCAAGAAGGCGCCGCGTAAATGCACAGACAAAACGCGATCGAATGCTTCGACTGTTTGTAGGAGGGTGGGTGTTGTTTGGTCACCAATGCCCGCGTTATTCACCAAGGCGTCGAGGCGACCTAGCTGCGCAATCACTTGGGCGATTGCATTGAGCACTTGTCCTTCATCCGTCACATCGCATGACAGGCCGATGTGATGATGGCCCAATGTGTTCGCGCGTTCGTTGGCTAGGCGTCCATCGATATCGAGTAAAGCAACCTGCCAGCCGCGAGCGGCAAAGAGTTGTGCAGTAGCCCAGCCAATGCCGTCGGCGGCACCGGTGATGGCGACAACGTGTTTTGACAATGGCGTAGTGTTGGAGGTCATGTGTGTTGAATTAAATACGTCAATGTATTTACGTTATTATCATGAATAGCAAAGAGATTTAGTTCGATTTTCATAAGTTAAAAACTATCGTTTTCCCTAAAAAATATATGTAAATACATTGATTCAGTTGATGCGAATGCCCGCATGCTCACCGCATCTGCCAGGAAGGCATGTCAACTGCTTTGATGAGTCGTGTTTCTTGCGCCGTAATGAGGTGACCTGATGCAGCCAAATAGGCGGGAAATTCGGGGTGTGTGTCGCGTGCTTTGCAGCGTCGCTCGTAGTCGGCTAAATCGTCGTAGCCCCACAGGTGTATAAATTGGTTTTGGGGTCCGACCAGGCTGGTGTAAAACCCTAGGGGATGCCCCAATGTGTCAAGCAGGAGCGGCATTGCCAAGCGATTGAATACGTCTAAAAACTCAGGCATCTTGCGCAGGGCAATGGTGTAGATGCGGTGATCGATGAGGGGTTTGCTGAGGTGGTTCATGCGTGGACGCCTGCTTTGTCGGCGATGTGGTTGCCTGTTACAAAACCAAAGGTCATGTTTGGCCCGTGTGTGATGCCAGCTGCAGGGTAGTTGCCACCCATGATGCTCGCGCGGTCATTGCCTACGGCGTAGAGACCGTCAATGGCAGAACCATCGTCTCTGAGTACTTCCCCCGCCACGCTGGTTTGAATTCCATCGAATGTGCCTAAATCTCCCATGACGATTTTGACGGCATAGAAAGGGCCCTTTTGTACCGGTGCGACACAGGGATTGGGTTTGTTTTCGATGTCAGCTAAATAGCGGTTGAAGGTCGTGGTGCCTCGGCCAAACGCAGAGTCTTCGCCCTTGACTGCCCCGATGTTGAATTCATGGACGGTTTGCTCTAAGCCCGCTGGGTCAATGCCCGCATTTTTAGCGAGTTCTGCCAAAGTGTTGCCTTTGAGTAGGTAGCCGTTGCGCAAGAATCGACCCACGGGCATGGGTGCGGGTTTGACAAACCCAATGCCGTATTTTGCGAGTGTGAGTTTGTCGCAGATCAACCACATGGTGGTGTCTTTTTGGCCTGCACAGGCGCGAATCAAATCAGCGCCTACGTCGTGGTAAGAGTTGCTTTCATTGGTGAATCGTTTGCCATTTTTGAGTACGCCGATGATGCCGGGTTTGTAGCGATCCAACAAGTGTGGGAATACGCCGAACTCGCCGTTTGCATAAGGAACGTAAGACACAGGCATCCAAGCTGCGGCATCTTTGAAGCGAATTTCTACTTTGCCGCCTACAACCTCCGCCATATTTAGTCCGTCGCCTGTGTTGCTAACGGGTGTTGGTGAAAGATGTTCACCGCCACGTTGAAGGTGTGGGTAGGCCTTCGCGATTCGCTTCACATCGTGTGGAAATCCTCCACAAGCTAACACCACGCCATGACGTGCCGTCAACCGCTTTTCGCCATGCTCTCCGCCAGTACGTACGCCGATTGCATTCCCGTTTTCCATCAGTATTTCAACGACGGGGCTACTTGTCAGAATGGGGATATTTAAGTCGAGTGCTGATTTCGCCAAGCGTGCAGCCAACGCGTTGCCGCTAGTGACGTGAATGCCTCGCTGATACAGCGCCAACTCTTTGATGTGCGTGATCAAGCGTTTGGCAACATAGATAAATGACGTCAATGATTTCGTGGCTTGAAAGAAATGTTTCAAATCGGCATTGGAGGAGTTAAACATCATGCCGATGAATGTGATGGTTTTGAGTGGCGGCTTCAAGCGCAGCATGTCTTTGCCTAACCGTCGAATGTCGAATGGCGCAGCCAAGATTGAGCGACCAATGTCAACGCCACCTGCAACGTTCGGGTGGTAGTCGGGGTACATCGTGGGTACGAACTTCATCTCAGTTTCGCGCTCGAAAAAAGCCACCATCTTGGGACCGTTTTCAATGAAGGCGTCGACCGCCGCCTCATCAAAATAACTGCCAGTTTCTTGCATCATGTAGGTTCGCACTGCGAGCCGTGTGTCGTCAGGGTTTTGCTTTCGCCCGTGTTCGTTGAGTGGAATCCACAGTACGCCACCTGACAGCGCTGTGGTACCGCCAAAGACAGGTTCTTTTTCAAGAACGATGACCTTGAGCCCTCGTTTTTTCGCGGTAATGGCCGCAGTCAAGCCCGCAGCGCCTGAGCCCACCACAATCACATCGCACTCAAAATTTTCAGACATCGTGTTCTCCAAATGAAATTAGTTCGTTACTTGTGAGTTAAAGCCGGGGCGGGGCACCATATCCATCAACATGGAGGACATGCCACCATCGACGACCAGCTCCGCGCCGTTGACATATGCTGAACGTGGGCTGGCCAAGAAGACGGCGACGTCTGCAATGTCTTGTGGCTCGCCCACGCGACGACTGGCCGTGACTGCGGCGCGTTTGGCTTCCAAGCCGGGCTCTTCATAAAACTTGGCAGAGAGCGGGGTTCGGATCATGCCGGGGCAAATCGCGTTGCTGCGTATGCCTTGATCGCCCCATTCCACAGCCATTTGACGTGACATCAGCAGCACACCCGCTTTGCTAGCGCTGTAAGCACCGCTGCTTGTTTGTGGAAATTTGCTAGCGATCGAAGCGACGTGTACAAGCGCGCCTCCGCCCGCATCGCGCATTGACTTTGCGAATGTGCGTGCGCATAGCAAGTAGCCTGTGAGGTTGACGTTGAGGACGTAGTTCCAATCTTCGAGGCTGACCTCATTGAGCCCACCGGAACGAAGCAAGCCAGCGTTGTTGATGAGTGCGTAGCAGGGCCCTAGCTCTTGGGCCACGCGTGCTGCAGCTTCTTTGACTTGAATTTCCTGGGTGGTGTCGCAGGCAATGGAGATCACGGTTGCGCCTTGCGCGGTGAGTCTGGCGGCAACGGCTCGTGAGCCTTCGATGTTGCGGTCGAGCAAGGCAACTTTTGCACCGGCTTGTGCTAATGCTTGTGCAATGCCTGCGCCGATGCCGCTGGCCGCACCTGTGACCACGCATACACGCTCTTGTAATCCCAGCCAATGTTTTGGTTCGTTCATCGTCAGCACCTGTTGAAGTGCTTGTAGTTTGCGTTTTCTGATTCAATTTGAACTTGACGAAACCTGCAGTCATTAGGACAATTCATGCATTTATACCTAGGAGATACCCTCATGAAAAGCTCAATCCCTAGTTATGACTTGTATGGCGATCGTCAGCAAAGTGGATGGACTAACTCATTTCAGTTTGAGTGGATACCGGTGCGTTCGTCCCCTTATAACTACGATATACGCCCGCATACTCACGACGCTTTCATACAGATTTTGTATCTCACACAGGGTGAGGGTGACGTGTTCATCAATGATGCGCGCTACAAGGTCTACAGCCCTGCGTTGATATTAATACCATCCCAAAACGTGCATGGCTTTCAGTTCAGTACGAACATTGATGGGCCGGTGGTCACAGCGGCACAAAAGTCGTTGGAGTCCATGGCCTCCGTGGTGATGCCAGAACTTGTGTCCGTCTTGCGCAAGCCGGCAATCTTGCAATTGGAGGAGTCAAGTCGTCACGCTGAGGCGTTGATGCCTTTGTTTTTGGGCATTGAGCGTGAGTGGCGCGTACACGCGGTGGGGCAAGTGGCTGCAGGCATGTCGTTGGTCATGGCGTTGTTGGTGCAAGTGGCACGGCTGAGCAATGTGCTGGAGTCTCCGCGTATGGCGCATAACTCGCGTAAAGCGCAGCAGATTGAAAAATTTCGAGCGTTGGTCGACGAGCACTTTCGTCAAAGAAGACCGATGGCGTACTACGCAAGTGAGATGGGTTTGACTGCAGGGCATCTCACGCGTCTGTGCCGCGAGGTCTTGAATGTGTCGAGCCAAGACGTGGTGAATGCACGCATCCTGCACGAGGCCCAGCGTGAGTTGGTCTACTCAGGCGATGGCATCAAACAAGTTGCCAATTTGGTCGGGTTTGTCGACGAGGCTTATTTCACGCGGTTTTTTAGGAAACATATGGGGCTGACGCCTTCCGAGTTTCGCGTGCGTGCGCTGCAATCCATGAACGGAAAAACGATTTGAGCCTTATTCGGTTTCGGTGTTGGGTTCGATGGATTGATCAATTTCCTCCATGTTGCCGAGCAACTTCATGAGGTAGTGGAGGGTATGCGTCAAATCACCCGTCGAGAAATCAGTCAGCGCCGAATCGTAGTACGCGCGTATTTTGGGTTGTGCGTCTTTTTCCCACACCTTGCGCCCGTTCTTGGTCATGGTCACCCGTTTGGCTCGGCGATCGCGTGTGTCGGCCCGTAGTTCGATGTGACCGTCGCGCTCCATTCGCCCGATCAGACCGGATAGGTTTTGGCGGCTGACCTTCAAGTAACGCGCCAAGTCCCCCACACTCATTCCGCCCTCAGCCTCAGGGCGAGAGAGGGCGCCCAGTACAGCCCATTGCTGCGTGGTGAGACCTTCTTTTTCTAAGGCTCGACTGCCTGTTTTATGCAACATGTTGGCGCATTGATAGAGCCGGAAAAATAACCGGTTGGCTAATTCCATGCGTGCTAAATTGTTGCTATCTTTAGGGTAAACCATGATAAATTGCTCGAAAAAATGTTTGCGAGAACTATTGCGTTTGACGTAATATACACCAACACGTTGACATATATTGGATTTTAAAAAATTCAGAATGTTGACGCAAAGCATAACAACCTTGCCAAACATGGAGCGCCGCATGCAGAAATTTACAAACAAAACCATCATCGTCACCGGAGGTGCTGGGGGCATCGGTGGCGCCACGTGCCGTCGATTCGCTGCAGAGGGGGGGCAGGTGGCGGTGTTTGACATGAACTTGCAAGGTGCGCAACAGGTGGCCGATGGCATCAATGCTTCTGGTGGCGTCGCTGCCGCTTTTAGGTGCGACATCACAGATCGTGTGGCGGTGGATGCCGCTGTCGCTGCTGCTATTGCACAGTTGGGTCCGATTGATGTGTTGGTCAACAACGCGGGCTGGGATGTGTTCAAACCTTTCGTTAAATCCGTTCCTGATGAGTGGAGCAAGCTGATTGCCATTAACTTGACGGGCGCTTTGCACATGTTGCACGCTGTGTTGCCTGGCATGGTGGCTCGCAATGCCGGTCGCATTGTGAACATCGCATCAGACGCTGCGCGTGGCGGGTCATCTGGTGAGGCGGTCTATTCCGCATGCAAAGGCGGTTTGGTGGCTTTGTCCAAAACGTTGGCACGCGAACATGCGCGTCACAACATCACGGTCAATGTGGTTTGCCCAGGTCCGACTGATACCGCCTTGTTAGCTGGGGTCGCCGAAGGTGCACGGGATCCAGCTAAATTAATCGAAGCCTTTCGTAGCGCGATTCCTTTGGGCCGCTTGGGTCAGCCCGAAGACTTGGCCAGCGCCATTGCCTTTTTTGGTAGTGACGATGCTTCCTTCATCACCGGTCAGGTCATCAGCGTTTCTGGTGGTTTGACCATGCACGGTTAATTTCAACCATTCCCCTACATTTGGAGACACTCATGCAATTCGAAGACATCCTTTACGAAAACCGCAACGGCGTGGCATGGATCACGATCAACCGTGCTGACAAGATGAACGCTTTTCGTGGAACCACGTGCGATGAAATCATCAAAGCCTTGAACAAGGCTGGTTATGACCGTAGCGTTGGTGCCATCGTGTTGGCAGGTGCCGGTGACCGTGCTTTTTGCACGGGCGGTGACCAATCTGCGCACGACGGTAACTACGACGGTCGCGGGACCATCGGCTTACCAATGGAAGAGTTGCACACGGCCATACGTGATGTGCCAAAGCCCGTGATTGCTCGTGTGCAAGGTTTCGCCATTGGTGGCGGCAACGTGTTGTGCACGGTTTGCGACTTGACCATCTGTTCGGATAAAGCCATTTTTGGACAAGTGGGTCCCAAGATGGGGTCGGTAGACCCAGGCTATGGCACCGCTTTCTTGGCGCGCGTGGTGGGTGAGAAAAAAGCCCGTGAAATTTGGTACCTCAACCGCCGCTACTCCGGTGCTGAGGCCGTGGCCATGGGCCTCGCCAACGTGTGCGTGCCGCACGATCAGCTGGATGCTGAAGTGCAAAAGTGGGGCGAAGAGATATGCGAACGTAGCCCCACTGCCTTGGCCATTGCCAAGCGCAGCTTCAATGCAGACACGGCGCACCAGTCAGGCATCGCAGGCTTAGGTATGTACGCACTCAAGCTGTATTACGAAACCGAGGAATCACGCGAAGGCGTGAATGCGCTGAAGGAAAAGCGTAAGCCTGAGTTTCGTAAATATGTCAAATAAATCCACCCAGTAACGCGCCAATTTGGAGCCCTCAGATGAATCCGAACCCCTATATTGACGAAGACCTGCAAACACTCGCAGAGACCGTACGCAGATTTGCAGACGAACGTGTGAAGCCAGGTTTTCTAGAGCGTGACAAAACCCGTGTGCTCGACCGCGATCTGCTGCGTGAGATGGGGGCGCTCGGATTTATTTGCCCTGAATTACCTGAAGAGTTTGGTGGCTTGGGTATGGGTTGCTTGGCCGCAGGCGTAATTCATGAAGAAATTGCCCGAGCTGATTTGAGCTTCTCATATCTGAACTTACTGGCCTCATTGAATGGTCAAATTTTGTCCAAGTACGGAGCGCCTGAAGTGGTGGGGCCGTGGTTGAAAAAGCTGACCCAAGGTGAGGCCATTTGCGCGATTGCGTTGACAGAACCTCGCGGTGGCTCAGACGCCGCCAATTTACGATTACGCATGGAGCGCGATGGCGACTTCTATGTTATCAATGGCGAAAAAACATCCATTTCTGCGGCAGACCAGGCTGATATCACTGTCGTTTTTGGTCGCACGGGTGCCCCGAGTGATGGTGCGCATGGGGTGACCGCCGTCCTTGTGCCAATGGATACACCGGGTTTGACCACCAATCGTTTTGATTGCCATGGCCAACGCGCCATCGGTCGTGGTTCTATCTTTTTCGAGAACGTCCGCATCCCTGTGAGTCACCGCCTGGGTGATGAGAACAAAGGCTTTGTGCAAGTGATGCACGGTTTTGATTTCTCGCGTTCACTCATTGGTTTGCAGGTGTTGGCGGTGGCCCGTGTGGCGTTGGATGAGACATGGGAATACATCACACAACGTCAGGCCTTTGGTCAACCGCTGTCGGCCTTCCAAGGTGTGACCCATCCGCTCGCGCAATTCGACACCGAAGTGGAGGGCGCTCGCCTGTTGTGCCTGCAAGGTTTGTGGCTCAAAGACAAGGGTTTACCTCATACAGCAGAAGCGGGTATGGCTAAGTGGTGGGGCCCTAAGCTGGCTTACGATGTGATTCATCAATGCTTGCTGTGCTACGGGCACGGGGGTTACGACCGCGGTCTGATGGAGCAACGCTTGCGTGATGTGTTGGGCTTCCAGATTGGTGACGGGACAGCGCAAATTATGAAGACCATCATTGCGCGCACGCGTGCTGGTCGGCAGTTTGTTCCTTCATAAAATCTGACTTATAAATATATAAATCTCAATCCAACGAGGAGACATCTATGGAATTCGATGCAGTTTTAATCCCATCACGTCGTGCACAAAGTATTGCCAAAGGTCTCTGGCATGACCGTACCATCAACGATGATTTAGATGCCTGTGTGGCCACTTTCCCCGATAAAACGGCACTCACCGCAGTGCAAGCAGAAAGTGGCAAAGTCACGCGCCTGACCTACCGTGAGTTATCTAACATGGCCGACCGTGTCGCCATCGGTTTGACCAAACTCGGCGTGGTGAAAAACGACATCGTGGCCTGTCAGTTGCCCAATTGGTGGCAATTCACTGTCACCTATCTGGCGTGCTCACGCATTGGTGCGGTGATGAACCCACTCATGCACATCTTTCGTGAGCGTGAGTTGTCATTCATGCTCAAGCACGGGGAGGCCAAAGTTTTCATCATTCCCCAAGCATTCCGGGGTTTTGATTACGAAGCCATGGTTCACGAACTCAAACCCACATTGCCTGACTTGAAGCATGTGGTGGTGGTGAACGGAACAGGCGCCAACAGTTTCGATGCTTTGCTCAGTGGCCCAGAGTGGGAAAAAGAAAGTAATGCCAAAGAGGTGCTGACAAAGCACCGTCCTGGTCCGGATGATGTGACGCAACTCATCTATACCTCGGGCACCACGGGTGAGCCAAAAGGCGTGATGCACACAGCCAACACGACGATGGCCAACATCATTCCGTATGCCGAACGTTTGCACTTGGGATTGAATGATGTCGTATTGATGGCTTCACCCATGGCGCATCAAACGGGCTTCATGTATGGGTTGATGATGCCCATCATGCTCAAGTCAAGCGTTGTGCTGCTGGATGTGTGGGAGCCGGTGCAGGCGATTGATTTAATTCGCAACGAAGGCGTGACGTTCACCATGGCGTCCACGCCGTTCTTAACGGATTTGGCGAAAACCGTCGAAGCGTCTGGCAAGGACGTCCCCACACTGCGCACCTTCTTGTGTGCTGGTGCACCGATTCCTGGCCCCTTGGTTGAGCAAGCGCGTAGTGTTTTGGGTACAAAGATCGTCTCCGCTTGGGGTATGACCGAAAACGGTGCGGTCACCTTGATTGAAATCAATGACCCCGATGAGCGGGCTTTCACCACGGATGGGTCACCTCTGCCTGGCGTTGAGCTCAAAGTGGTGAATGACGACGGCGTCGCTCTGCCAACGGGCGAGGCCGGTAAGTTGTATGTGCGCGCATGCTCTAACTTCGGTGGCTATTTGAAGCGCTCGCACCTCAACAGCACAGACGCGGAAGGTTGGTTTGATACGGGTGACTTGGCGCGCTTGGATGCGCAAGGCTACGTGCGTATCACGGGGCGAAGCAAAGACGTGATCATTCGCGGTGGCGAGAACATTCCTGTGGTCGAAATCGAATCATTGCTCTATCGCCATCCAGCGATTGCCATGGCGGCCATCGTGTCATATCCTGACGAACGTTTGGGTGAGCGTGCCTGTGCCGTTGTGGTTTTGAGGCCTGGCCATAGCTTGGACTTACCCGGCTTGGTGGCGTACTTCAAGGACCAAAAAATTGCGCTTCAGTACATCCCTGAAAAACTGGATATCCGCGACGCCATGCCAGCCACACCCTCTGGAAAGATACAGAAATTCAAGTTACGTGAAATGTTGCGTGACCACGCTGCTTGAGAGTGTCGCGAACTAAGCGCAACTCGCGCATGGCCGGCACGCTGTTGGCCACAATTAAATGCAACCGAGAACCACACCATGGCCCTTGATACCGAATCTTTTGACATATTGCTTCCTACGCTGCAACGCTTCATTCAGGAGCGTTTGGTGCCCGCAGAGAACTACCTTGAAGAGCATGACGAGGTGCCTGCCGACATCGTGGAAGACATGAAAGAGATGGGCTTGTTTGGTTTGTCGATTCCAGAAGAGTTTGGCGGCATCGGTTTGTCGATGAGTCAAGAGGTGCAAGTGGCTTATGAGATTGGCCGGACGGCATTGGCTTTTCGTTCAGTGTTTGGTACCAATGTGGGCATTGGTTCACAAGGCATCTTGATGGATGGCACGCCAGCGCAAAAGGCCGAGTTCTTGCCTAAAGTAGCCAGCGGCGAACTCATCATGTCGTTCGCGTTGACAGAGCCTGACGCAGGATCAGACGCGGCCTCACTCAAAACGCGTGCCGATCTGGAGGGCGACCACTACGTGCTCAATGGCACCAAGCGTTACATCACCAACGCCCCTCGTGCGGGGGCATTCACGCTGATGGCGCGCACAGGCGGTCCGGGCGCAGGCGGTGTTTCGTCTTTCATTGTTCCGTCTGATTTGCCGGGCATCAAGCTTGGCAAGGCCGACAAGAAGATGGGGCAACGCGGAACCAAAACTTGCGACGTAATTTTGGAAAACGTGCGTGTGCCCGCTGCCAACATCATTGGTGGTGTGCCCGGTCATGGATTCAAGACAGCCATGAAAGTGCTTGATCGCGGACGTCTTCACATCTCGGCAGTTGCTTGCGGTATGGCCCATCGCATCGTCGAAGAGTCGACGAATTACGCGCGCGACCGCAAACAGTTCGGCAAAGCGATTGGCGAGTTTCAATTGATTCAAGCCATGCTGGCCGATAGTCAAGCTGAGTTATTCGCGGGTTGGTCGCTGGTGCAAGATGTGGCAAAACGCTTTGACGGCAAGCCCGCCCATGTGTCTGACCCAGATGTGTCGATGCGTGTGTCATGTGCCAAGATGTTCTGCACCGAAATGGTGGGACGCGTGGCAGACCGTGGTGTGCAGGTGCACGGCGGTGCCGGCTACATCAACGACTATCCTGTGGAGCGCTTCTATCGCGATGTGCGCTTGTTGCGACTCTACGAAGGCACGACTCAAATTCAACAACTTATTATTGGCCGTGAACTCTTGCGTCAAGCCTCATAAGTCACCCCATTTTTTTAATTCCTAGGAGCCTACATGTCCACTTCATCGACCAAATTTCATTGGGACGACCCTTTCATGCTTGACCTGCAATTGACGGACGACGAGCGTCAAGTCAAAGAAGCTGCGGCGGCCTATTGCCAAGAGCGTTTGGCACCGCGTGTGGTGGAGGCGTTCCGTCATGAGACAACAGATGTTTCTATCTTCCGTGAAATGGGTGCGTTGGGCTTGCTTGGCCCCACCATTCCTGAGGCTTATGGTGGTTCTGGTCTGAACTATGTGTGCTACGGCTTGGTGGCTCGCGAAGTGGAGCGTGTCGACTCGGGCTACCGTTCCATGATGAGTGTGCAATCTTCTTTGGTGATGGTGCCTATCAACGAGTTTGGTACGGAAGCACAAAAGCAAAAGTACTTGCCAAAGCTCGCGACAGGTGAGTGGATCGGTTGCTTCGGTTTGACCGAGCCTAATCACGGCTCCGACCCAGGCAGCATGATCACCCGAGCCAAGAAAGTAGCAGGGGGCTACTCGTTGTCAGGTTCCAAGATGTGGATCACCAACAGCCCGATTGCGGATGTGTTTGTGGTTTGGGCCAAGGATGATGCAGGTGCGATTCGTGGTTTCATCTTGGAGAAATCTTGGAAGGGTTTGAGCGCGCCTGCCATTCACGGAAAAGTCGGATTGCGGGCCTCCATCACAGGTGAGATCGTGATGGATGAGGTGTTTGTCCCTGAAGAAAACGCCTTCCCTGACGTACGCGGACTCAAAGGGCCATTCACGTGTTTGAACAGTGCCCGTTACGGCATTGCGTGGGGGGCCTTAGGCGCTGCGGAAGACTGCTACCAACGCGCACGCCAATACGTGATGGACCGTTCGCAGTTTGGGCGACCACTCGCAGCGAATCAATTGATTCAAAAGAAATTGGCCGATATGTTGACCGAAATTAGCTTAGGCCTGCAAGGGTGCTTGCGTTTAGGCCGCATGAAGGATGAAGGGATCGCGTCGGTCGACCTCACCTCCATCCTCAAGCGCAACAGTTGTGGCAAATCGCTGGATATTGCCCGCATGGCACGTGACATGATGGGCGGCAACGGTATTTCTGATGAGTTCGGTGTGGCGCGTCATTTGGTGAACCTCGAAGTGGTGAACACCTATGAAGGGACGCACGATGTTCATGCCTTGATTTTGGGGCGCGCTATCACAGGTATCGCTGCGTTTAGCAATTGAATGTAGATAGGGGGGATGTGCCATGCAAATGCGTCGTTTATGTTTCTCGCATTGGGTCAAGCTTGCTGCTGCAGGTTTGTGTGTTTTTTCAGTTGTTGCAGCCCATGCCCAGACATACCCCTATAAGCCCTTGCGCATCGTCGTGCCATTCGGTGCGGGCGGTGTGGCTGATCTGACGGCGCGTACCGTCGCACAAAAAATGTCTGAGGGCTTGGGGCAATCGGTCGTGATCGACAACCGACCGGGCGCAGGCGGCATCGTGGCGGCCGAGATGGTGGCAAAGTCGGAGCCAGATGGCTATACCTTGCTGTTGATGTCCAACGCGAATGCGGTGAGTGCGGGTTTGTTTAAGGCACTGCCGTTCGATCCTGTGAAAGACTTCACGCCGGTCTCGCTGATGGGCACGTTTGACTTGGCGATCGTGACCAGTGCTGATTCACGTTTTCAGTCCTTGCCTGAGTTACTGGCATGGGCCAAGGCCAATCCGGGCAAACTCAACATTGGCAGCATCAACATCGGTAGCACGCAGCACTTGACCGCTGAGTTGTTCAAATCTGTCGCTGGTTTGGATGCCCAAGTGGTGCCCTTCAACGGCACACCCGCTGTGATGACCGCCTTGCGCGGTAACCAAATTGATGTGGCGGTGGAGGTGCTGAGTCCTGTCTTGCCGCAGATCAAAGGCGGGGCTTTGCGTGCTTTGGCAGTGACGGGCCCAAAGCGCAACATGGCGCTACCTCAAGTGCCCACAGCCAAAGAGAGTGGATTGCCACAATTGCTGTCGACCTCTTGGAACGGGTTGGGTGTGCCGGTCAAGACGCCACAAACCGTCGTGGATCGCTTGAACAAAGAAGTGAATGCTGCTTTGCAAAACCCCGCCGTACGTCAAAAACTATTGGACTTGAATGTGGAACCACATCCCAGCACCGTGCCACAAGCCCACGAATGGTTAGAGACAGAAATCAAACGCTGGGGTGATGTGATTCAACGCGCCAGCATTCAAAAACAATAAGCACACCTGATTCGATGGACATCAAAGAATCCGAAGTTGAGGTGACCGCGGTTCGTGCACAGGGCGCGGGCGGGCAAAACGTCAACAAAGTCTCTAGCGCCATCCATTTGCGTTTTGATGTGATGGCGTCCTCACTCCCTGAGGGCGTGAAAGAGCGTTTGCTGTGCTTGTCAGACCACCGCATCACCAACGAGGGGGTGGTGGTGATCAAAGCGCAAGAGCATCGCAGCCAAGACATGAACCGCATCGAAGCATTTGCGCGGTTGTTGGATTTGGTAAAAAGCGTGGCCAAACCACCCAAAAAACGCAAAGCCACCAAGCCGACTTATGCCTCTAAGTTACGCCGCTTAGATAGCAAAAAAAAGACCTCGGCGATCAAATCAAACCGAGGTCGGGTGCTTTAAAAACAAGGCGTGTTTAGGCTTTGCGTAAGAAGCACGCCTTGAGCATGTAGTTGCCCACGTCCATTTTGCAATCTACTTCGTGGTCGCCACCGACCAAGCGAATGCTTTTCACCTTTGTACCCATTTTCAAGGTGGTGGAGGACCCTTTGACCTTCAGGTCTTTGATCAGCACCACGGCATCACCGTCTTTGAGAATGTTGCCATTGGCGTCTTTGACGACAGCATCTTCGTCGTCGTCAGCCGTGGTTGTCGCTTGCATGGGCCATTCATAGGCGCAGTCGGCGCAGACGTAGTTGTCACCATCTTGGTACGTGTTTTCTTGGGCGCATTGGGGGCAGGCTGGAGTCGTAGACATGACAAGTTTTCTTTCAAAAGTAAGCTGTAGTAGTGCTGTTGATCAGGCTCAGCGCACATTGAGTTTGATGCCGTCGGAGGTGGTTGCGGTGATTTCACCCACGTCCGTGGCCGCGGAAAAGCCGTGTTTGTGAAACACCGCGAGCACCTCATCCGCCGTCTCTGGGGCACACGCCACTAGCAAGCCACCACTGGTTTGGGGGTCGCTGAGCAAGGCTTGATCGATGGCGTCGAGCGAAGGTGCGAGTCGAATTTCGTGGCCGTACGCTTCCCAGTTTCGGCCGGATGCGCCGGTGAGCATGCCTTGTTGCGCAAGCGCACGAACGCCGAGCAGCAGTGGCACTTTGTGCATATCGAGTTGCACGGTTGTCTTGGAGCCACGTGCCATTTCTAAGGCATGGCCCGCCAAGCCAAAACCTGTCACATCGGTCATGGCATGCACACCAGCCAACGCTGACAGGTCGGCCCCCGGTGTGTTGAGTTGGGTGGTGTTGGCCATCATTTGTGCGTAACCCTCAGGGCTGAGCGCATTCTTCTTGAGGGCCGCTGAGAGCACGCCCACACCCAAGGGCTTGCCCAAAATCAAACGGTCACCCACACGCGCATCGGCGTTGCGTTTGATGCGTTTGGGGTGCACCAAGCCCAACACCACCAATCCGTAAATGGGCTCTACCGAATCAATGGTGTGGCCGCCCGCAATCGGGATGCCTGCTTCACGGCACACGCTTTGGCCGCCATCCAAAATTTTGGCAATTGTCGAGGCGGGGAGTACGTTGATGGGCATACCCACCAAGGCCAAAGCCATGATGGGGGTGCCCCCCATGGCATAGACATCGCTGATGGCGTTGGTGGCGGCGATGCGGCCAAAGTCAAATGGGTCATCCACGATGGGCATGAAGAAGTCGGTGGTGGCGATCAGGGCTTGCTCGTCGTTGAGCAGGTAGACCGCGGCGTCGTCTGCGGTTTCAATGCCGACCAATAGCTCGGGTGGGATCGGCATGCCACTGGTGCTTTTGAGAATCTCGCTCAACACGCCTGGCGCGATCTTGCAGCCGCAGCCACCACCATGCGACAAACTGGTCAGGCGAGGGATGGCGGCGAGTGGCGGCGTGTGCGGGGCGTTCATGGCGAAACTTTCTCTAAATAGCCGCTGATTTTGCCAGTTACTCGGGCAAACCCAAAGGCAACCGATGCGCGCGATCTAGTACGCTGTCATCTCCACTTGATTTGGAGCTGTGTATGAGGTTTCGTTGGGTTGTATGGAGCGCCCTTGGGGGGCTGATTGCTGGTGTGCCCTGGATGGCCCAGGCCTCGCCCGTGTTGCGTTGCTACTTTGAAGTGAATGCCGAACGTTATGAGCAGGCATTTGTTCCCGTCTCAGACCCCTACACCGTGGGCAGTGTGGACTTGGGCGGGCGCTTTCGGTTCAAAGCGGTGGTGTTGGGCGATGACAGGCGTGTCGACTTGATCAATCTCTACGTCTCCTACCAAACCCAACGCCAACCCATGGTGCTGCAGCATGTGAAATTCATCACGCCCGCGGCACAAAGCACACCCGCTCCAGATGCGTTGACGGGGCGCGTGGCCTTGTACTCCCCCTTCTTGGGCAAAGAGCTGACCTACGGTTGCGCGCTGCATGAGGTGACGCCATGAACCGATGGATGCAATGTTGCCTGGTGTCGTGCCTGGTTCTTGGTGGCATACCAGTGATGGCACAAGCGCCAAGCTCTGAACCATCGGTGTCGATTGTTTTTGCGGGCGACATCATGCTCGAAGGTGGGCCGGATCGTGCCATTCGCCGCGGTCGTGATCCATTTGCAGGCGTGGCGCAGTTGTTCAAGAACGCCGATATCCGTGTGGGTAATTTGGAGTGCGTGGTGGCCACGGTCGGTGCGCCCGAACCAGACAAACCCAACACCTTTCGGGTTCACCCGCGGGGCTTGAAATATGTTCGCCGTCACTTCGATGCCGTGGGCTTGGCAAACAACCACTCGGGCGACTTTGGCCCCAAAGCTTTTTCACAAATGCTGGGCTTGCTCAAGCAATCTGGCTTGGGGTATTACGGTGGCGGCAAAAACTTAAAAGAAGCGCACAAGCCCTCGATCTTCGAGCGTCAAGGCTTACGCATCGCCCTGTTGGGCTACGATGAATTTCAGCCGAGAAACTTTGAAGCGGACCATGACCGGCCGGGCATTGCATGGAGCGAAGACGAGCAAGTGGTGCGAGATATTGCCGAGGCGCGAAGCGTCTGGAAGGCCGATGTGGTGATCCCAGTGATGCACTGGGGTTGGGAGTCTGCGGTGGCCAACACGCGTCAAAGACAGCTGGCGCGTTTGATGATCGATGCAGGCGCTGACGCCGTGATCGGTGGACACCCGCATCAACTGCAAGACACCGAAGAATACAAAGGTAGACCTATTTTTTATAGCTTGGGTAACTTTGTATTTGAAGGCTTCCCAGACAAGGTCAACAACATGGGCTGGGCGGTGCGCATGGTGCTTGACCGGCAAGGTGTACGTTCTTGGCAGGCGCATACTGTGCGCATGGATGGTCAAGGTTTGCCGCATGCCGCGAAGCAGCCGAACGCCGTTGTTCAGGTGCGTTGAGTTTTTCATTTTTTCATTTTTATTCCAGTTTTATGAAACAGCATTTCATCGATAACCTTTGGGTGGCCCCTGCATCGGGTGGCCACATACCCGTCATCAACCCTTCACACGGGACCGTGTTTGGTCACGTGGCACGTGGCAACTCGGACGATATCGATTTGGCTGTGCGCGCGGCGCGCACAGCTTTTGATGGGGCGTGGGGCCGTTTGACGGCCACGGAGCGAGGTCGTTTATTGCAAAAGCTGTCCGAGTCCTTGCTCCAGCACATGGATGAGTTGGTGCAACTCGAATCACAAGATTGCGGTAAACCCACCAACCAAGCCCGTGCCGATGTGAACTCGATCGCGCGTTACTTTGAGTTTTATGCCGGTGCGGCTGACAAGCTGATGGGTGAAACTATTCCGTACCAAAACGGTTACACCGTGTTCACAATTCGTGAGCCGCAAGGTGTGACTGGGCACATCGTGCCGTGGAACTACCCGATGCAAATTTTTGGCCGAAGTGTGGGAGCCTCGTTGGCAGCAGGCAACGCATGTGTGGTCAAGCCGGCGGAAGACGCGTGCTTGTCGATTTTGCGTGTGGCTGAGCTTGCGGCTGAGGTCGGTTTCCCCGCGGGTGCGATCAACGTGGTCACCGGTTATGGGCATGAGGCCGGCGATGCGTTGTCGCGGCACCCGGATGTGGATCACATTTCGTTCACAGGCTCGCCAAACATTGGCAAGCTGGTGATTCAAACTGCGGCTGAACACCACACCCCAGTCACCTTGGAGTTGGGCGGGAAGTCGCCACAAATCGTGTTTGCTGATGCCGACTTCGATGCCATGGTGCCGGTGGTGGTGGACGCCATCGTGCGCAACTCAGGACAAACATGCTCGGCTGGTAGCCGTGTGTTGGTCGAGCGCAGCGCTTATGAAGCGGTGGTTGCTCGATTGACCGCAGCCTTTGAGGCATTACGTGTCGGCCCAGCAGAGATGGATTTGGATTGCGGCCCGCTCATCCGTGACAGCCAACTGCAACGCGTGAAAGCCTACTTGGATGAAGCCAAACGCGACGGACTAACCGTTGCGGCTCAGGGGCACTTGGTGGCCGACGCGCCTGCTGGCGGTTTCTACCAAGTCCCCACCTTGATTCGCGATGTGCCTCCCACGCATCGGTTGGCGCAAGAAGAGGTGTTTGGCCCAGTGTTGGTCATCATGCCTTTTGAAGATGACGCGCATGCGGTTCAGCTTGCGAACGACACAGCGTTTGGTTTGGTGTCCAGCATTTGGACACGCGATGGGGGGCGTCAGCTGCGCATGGCGCGTCAGATGCAATCAGGCCAAGTTTTCATCAACAACTATGGCGCAGGCGGTGGCATTGAGCTACCTTTTGGCGGCGTCAAAGCCAGTGGGCATGGACGCGAAAAAGGATTTGAAGCCCTCTATAGTTTCACCGTCTTAAAGACGATTTCAATCAAACACGACTGATCGGTTGAGTCAACGCCTATGAAATACAACATCGTGTCGCTGGATGGCGACGGCATTGGTCCAGAGGTCTGTCAATCGGCGGTGCAAGTTCTGCGTGAGGCTTGTGGTGTTGGCGTGCTCAATTTTTTACCCTTTGAGGGGGGCGCAGGTCATTACCAACGTAGCGGCCACGTGTTGCCTGAAGAGACCTTCAGTGCGTGCCGAAGCGCGCATGCCATTCTTCATGGGGCGGCTGGCCTACCCGGTGTGACCTATGCCGATGGCACAGAAGTTGGCAACGACTTGCATTTGCAACTTCGTTTCAAATTGGATTTGTTCGCCAACGTTCGCCCCATTCGTCTGTATCAAGGGGTTAAGTCGCCGTTGGCAGACTTCTCAGCCGGTCAAATCGACTACGTCATCGTTCGCGAAAACACCGAAGGTTTGTACGCAAGTCGTGGTGCTGGCGTGAATCTTCGGGGTGAGGTGGTGACCGATGCCTTGGTCATGACCCGCTTAGGGGTCGAGCGGGTCGCCAAGTTTGCGTTCGACCTTGCAAGGCGCCGCAGCGGTGCACCGCGAGATCATGTGCGCCGTGTGACCGTGTGCGACAAAGCCAATATCTTAAAAAGTTACGCATTTTTTCGAGCCGTGTGCCTCGAGGTCTCCCAGTCCTATGCCGATGTCCAAATTGATTACGCTTATGCGGATGCCATCACGGTTCACATGCTCAAGAAGCCTGATTTTTATGATGTCATCGTGGCAGAAAACATGTTGGGGGACATCATTTCTGACTTAGGAGCCGCGACTGTGGGTGGTTTGGGTGTTGCTGCCTCTGCGGAATTAGGCTTACATCACGGTTTGTTTCAAGGTGCGCACGGGTCTGCGCCAGATATCGCTGGACAAAACGTGGCCAGCCCCATTGCGACCATCTTGTCGGGCGCTTTGATGCTTCGTTGGTTGGCTGATAAACACGAAGATGCCACGCTCCACATTGCCGCTGATCGCGTGGAGAAAGCGGTGGAGGATGTTTTGGCGCGGGGTGATGTGATGCCTGCTGATCTCGGTGGGCAAGCCCGTTGCACCGAAGTCACACAGGCCGTTTGTCGGCAGTTAGCTTAAAAATGAATCCTTATTGGCTAGGTAAATGTCCCAATAAGGCTTTTTCGTGAACTCATCATACCATCAGACCAGTTTATCAATGGAGTTTTAGGATGACATCAATTGCGTTGTTTGGAGCCGGTGGAAAAATGGGCGTTCGTTTGTCTAAGAACTTGGTGGGTTCAGCCTACCAAGTCCGCCATGTGGAAGTTGGTGAAGTAGGTCGCAAGCGATTGCAAGACGAATTGGGCATCGCCTGCTCCTCGGTTGAAGAGGCTTTGAAAAACGTGGATGTGGTCATCTTGGCAGTGCCAGACACTTTGATTGGTCAACTCGCTGCCGAGATCGCGCCACAACTCAAAGCGGGAACCATGGTGATGACGTTGGATGCTGCTGCACCCTTTGCAGGCCATTTGCCTAAGCGACCTGACTTGACTTACTTTGTGGCGCATCCCTGTCACCCCAGCATCTTTAGTCCTGAGGTTCACATTGCGGGTGCGCCTGATTATTTCGGGGGTGTCAGTGCAGCACAGTCAATTGTCAGCGCCCTGATGCAAGGCCCTGATGAAGCGTTTGATCTGGGCGAGGATATTGCCAAAACGATTTATCAGCCTATCTTGCGCTCATACCGTGTGACGGTGGAGCAAATGGCTTTGCTTGAACCTGGTTTGTCAGAGACCGTGTGCGCGACCTTATTGGACGTGATGCGTGAGGCCATGGACGAAGTGGTTTCGCGTGGCGTTCCAGCCGAGGCTGCACGTGATTTCTTGCTGGGTCATATGACGATTCTTTCCGCTGTGATCTTTAAGCAAATCCCAGGTCAATTCTCTGACGCTTGTAACAAGGCCATTACCTTTGGCAAACCACGTCTGATGCGTGATGACTGGAAGAAAATCTTTGATCATCAAGAAATTGCTGACAGCATTGAGCGCATCACCTAATATTCGACCATTTCTGTTCAACCCTAGGAGACATCATGAAATTAAAAAAGATATTGCGTTTCGTTTCAATGGCAGGCGTTTCGTTGCTGGCGCTAAGTTCGGTGAATGCGCAAACGATTTTGAAAATTGGGTACACCCCATCCAACACCTCACATTACGGCGTGGGTTCCACCGTGCTTTGTGATGAGATTGAAAAAGGGACGCAAGGACGCTACAAATGCCAGCAATTCCCCAGCGGATCGTTGGGGGGTGAGCGGGAAATGATCGAGTCCGTGCAACTAGGCACGCTTGATATCGTCAATACATCCACGGGGCCCGTGGGTAACTTTGTGCCGGAAATCAAGATTGTGGATATTCCATTCTTGTTTCGAGATTACGACCATGCCCGCAAATACTTTGATGGTCCGAACGGACAAGAGTTGTTAACGAAGTTCCCAGCGAAGGGTTTGGTCGCTTTGGCGTGGACCGAAAATGGTTTTCGCCATATGACCAACAGCAAACGATCCATCGTTAAGCCTGAGGATGCCTCTGGTTTGAAGATGCGCACGATGGAAAACAAGGTGCACATGGACGGGTATCGTGCCTTTGGTATTCAACCCACACCGATGGCGTTTCCTGAAGTATTCGGGGCCTTGCAACAAGGCACGGTTGACGGCCAAGAAAACCCGATTCCAGTGATCTTGTCTTCTAAGTTTTCACAAGTACAAAAACATTTATCGTTGACGGGCCACGTTTATTCACCCGCGTTGTTTCTCACTTCGCCACGCGTGATGAATAAACTCAGCGAAGCTGATAAAACTGTGTTCTACGAAGCCGCTAAAAAGGCCAATGTGGCACAGCGCAAAAAAGTCAATGATGACGAAGCTAACGGTATTGCGCAATTGGAGAAAGAGGGCATGACGGTCGTGCGCAAGGTGGACGGCGCCGCATTCCGCGAAGCCATGCGTCCTGCTTATGCCAACTATGCAAAAGAGTTTGGCGCAGAAAACATTCGAAAAATTCAAGACTACAAATAAAACAATGTCCGCATACAAGACGGCTCTCAAACTTTGAGGCCGTCTTTTTTTGTGTTTGACTGAGAGTTGAAAGTACATCAATGACTGACAGAATTTACGCGCGCTACTGGTTAGAAACCGGTGATGATCCAATGCGCGCAGCCGAGGTGATTGCTGGGGAGCAGTCCAGCGGTACATTTTTAAAATTAGCGACAGAAACGCCTGCATTGAAAGCGCGATCTGGGGCGCGTGTGGAATCGCTGCAGGTGTTGGACGTGGCCGACGCCCCCAGCTTGCCTGGGGGCATGAAGTCCGAGCGATACACCCGTTGCTTGCTAGAGTTGTCTTGGCCGTTGGAAAACTTAGGCCCATGCCTACCTACGTTGATGGCCACAGTCGCAGGGAACTTATTTGAATTGGCGCAAGTTTCGGGTTTACGTTTGTTAGATCTGAAACTGCCGCATGCGTTCTCTCAAGCCTACCTCGGTCCAGCGTTCGGCATTGAGGGCACACGCCGGTTGAGTGGCGTGATGAAAGGGCCGTTGATTGGCACCATCATCAAACCAAGCGTCGGCCTGAATGCGCAAGAAACAGCTGAGCAGGTACGTTTGTTGGTGGACGGCCGCATTGATTTCATCAAAGACGATGAGCTGCAGTCGGATGGGCCTCATTGCCCCTTCAATGACCGCGTGACGTCAGTCATGCGCGTGGTGAATGAAGCGTCGCAAAAATTAGGACGTCAGGTGATGGTGGCTTTCAACATCACGGGTGAGGTAGATCAAATGAAGCAGCGCCATGATTTGGTGTTAAAGCACCAAGGCTCGTGCGTGATGGTGTGCTTGAATTCGATCGGACTGACAGGTTTGACCGAATTTCGTCGGCACAGTCGTTTGCCCATTCATGCACACCGAGCAGGGTGGGGGTATCTGAGTCGCAGCCCGTCCCTAGGGTGGGACTTCGCTGCATGGCAACAAATTTGGCGTTTGGCGGGTGTAGATCATCTGCATGTAAATGGGTTGCGTAACAAATTCAGTGAGTCTGATGAGACGGTGATTTCATCCGCACGCTCAGTTATCAAACCGCTGTTTGAGGATGCACCGATGTGCGCGGTACCTGTCTTTAGTTCGGCCCAAACAGGATTGCAAGCGCACGACACGTATGCCGCCTTGGGTAATACCGATTTGATTTGTACCGCTGGTGGCGGAATATTTGGTCATCCTGATGGCGTGGCTTCAGGGGTGACGGCCTTACGCCAAGCATGGGAAGCCGCTGAAGCGGGTGTTGATTTGGTGAGCTACGCCAAAGACAGACCTGCTTTGCAACGTGCATTGACCTTTTGGTGAACGTCGTGACTGCTCACACCAACGTATGGCCTGAGGGGCGGTTGCTCACCTATTACGGTGACGATTTCACTGGTTCCACGGATGTCATGGAAGCCTTCACCGCAGCTGGTATTCCAACAGTGCTTTTTTTAGAACGTCCAAAACCTTCGGATTTGGCGCGATTTCAACACATGCGTTGCATCGGCTTGGCAGGGCAGTCCCGAGGCAAAAGCCCTGACTGGATGAGACGCGAGCTACCTGCAATCTTTGAATGCTTGCAGGGCATGGGCGCACCCATCTTGCACTACAAGGTGTGTTCCACGTTTGATTCCTCTGCTTGTGTGGGCTCTATTGGTCAAGCCATTGATCTCGGCGTTAAGACGACGCGCGCGCGGTGGTCACCTTTGGTGGTGGGTGCGCCTAGGCTCAAACGATACCAAGTGTTTGGTCATTTGTTTGCTGGTGCGAATGGGGTTGTTCACAGAATCGATCGTCACCCGACCATGTCGCGCCACCCCGTGACCCCCATGCAAGAAAGTGATTTGCGCGTGCATTTGACTGAGCAAACGCAGCGCCGCATTGAATTGATTCATGTGGCTGAACTCTCGGAGGGTTTAGGGCAAATTCGTTGCGATGCGTTACAAGGGGATGACCAACCGGTGGTGATGATTGATGTGGCCGATGACGCAACTCAACTTGAAGCGGGGCGCTTGGTGTGGGAGAACCGTGGACAAGGCCTTTTCAGTGCCTCATCATCGGGTTTGCAATATGCGCTGGCCGCTTATTGGCGCCAGCAAGGACTGATTCCTCAAACGCCGAGCTTGCCTGTGGCTAACGCCGTGCCCTGTATTGCGGTGGTCAGCGGGAGTTGCTCTCCGATGAGTGGTGCACAAATTCAATGGGCGCGTACCCATGGTTTTGCCACAGAACGTCTAGATATTTCGCGGTGCCTGGATGCACATGAGGCAGGTCTTGAAATTGCCAGATTGGTGTCGTTGGCATTGGCATCCATTGCTCAGAATATTTCACCCCTTGTGTTCTCAGCCGAAGGCCCGGATGATCCTGCGGTGTTGAACTTTACGGCAACTGCTGCGGCAGCTAGCTTGAGTAAAGAAGCGGCTGCGGAGCGTGTGGGGCAGGCATTGGCTGAGATCATGCGCCAGGTACTTGATCAATCGACGATCCGTCGCTTCGTGGTGGCGGGTGGGGACAGCTCCGGTGCAGTGGGCAGTCATTTGGGGATTCGCGCCTTGACGGTGGATGCTGGCATGGCGCCAGGTGTTCCTCTGTGTCGCGCGTGGTCAGATGATCCCAAACGGGATGGGCTGCAGGTCGCGTTGAAGGGCGGGCAACTTGGGGCCGAGAGTTTTTATGGCCAAGTTAAGTCGGGATGCTTTTCATAATGGTAGATTCATGCCATGAATGTTGAACCTATCCAAAGACGCAAGCTCTACCAAGATGTCCTTGAACGTCTCATGCAACGCATTGAGTCGGGTGAAATCGGTCCCGGCGATCAATTGCCCTCAGAGCGAGATTTGATGGAGGTTTACGGCGTGGGGCGTGTTGCGGTTCGTGAAGCGATGCAAGAGCTGGCGCGCTCGGGCATCGTGGAAATATCGCATGGCGAACGTGCACGGGTCGTCGTTCCGACAGCGCATTTGTTGATTGAACAAATTGCAGGAGGTGCGCGGCACTTGTTGCGCATGCAGCCAGAGACCTTAGATCACATCAAAGAGGCTCGACTCTTTTTAGAAATTGGCATGGTCAAGTTGGCTGCTCAAAATGCAACGGAGGACGACATTGCGCGTTTGCAAACACGCCAAACGCACCATCGTGCGTCCATGGTCAACTTGGATCAGTTCATGAAACAGGACATGTACTTTCACAGAGAAATTGCGCGCATCAGTGGCAATCCGATTTATCCCGCAATCGTCGAAGCCATGTTTGGCTGGGCCAGCGCGTATTACCAGTCTATCGTTCGTGCCCCTGGCGCAGAGGAGCTCACGCTGTTAGAGCATCAAAAAATAATCGATGCCATTGCCAAGCATGATGTCGCAGGGGCTGTCAAAGCCGTCACAGATCACCTGACGCGTGCGAATGAGTTGTACCGGACTTCCGATCTCTAGCTGACTTGTCGTTTGCCTCCATGCGATGGCAAGATCAAATTTCAATCTCGCAATCCCTGCTTGAGCAGAAAAAATCTGCAATTGAACCGTGGAAATTTTAGGATTCAGTTTTGTGTGCCATGCGAAAGTCGAGTTCGCGTAATAGTTTGGTTGTCTCTAGTGTCAGTCGGTTCATCGGACGTGAGGCGGGGATCGCTAGAACCAGTTGGTTCCACATCGCAGGCGGGCCAATAGGGGAAACGTTCACTTTCATGTGGTGTGCACTCAGGTTCAGTGCACTTTCGGGAAGGATGGAGCAGGCCATTGAATTCTCAACAAGGGTCAGGGCGGTGTGGACAGCGCCAACTTCAGCGATGATGTTCAAGCTGATTTTTTTCGGCAGTAGAACGGCATCCACCAAATTTCGAATGGGGTTGGGGCTACTCGGAAGCACCATCGGAAAGTCTTTGAGAGACTGAAGGCTGACTTGTTTTGGGAGTTGTGTGGCGGCAGGGGCAACCAGCATGAGCCTTTCTCGTAGCAATGTTTCGTACTTCAACAAGGCGGTGGGGGCTGGGTCGAAAAGTAGCCCGACATCAATCTGTCCACTGATCAGCTCATCTCTGAGCGACAGGCTCAAACCTTCCACGACGGTGATCAAAGCCTTGGGTAATTTTTCTCGAAATCTTTGAATCAGCGGGACGCACAAGCCCATGGCCACGCGGTGCGGAAGCCCCACGACCACGCGTCCTGTTGGGTCCGTCCGCATTTCCTTGATTTGAAATTTCGCTTGTTCTGCCGCGTCAAGCATGACTTTGGCATGTACCAAAAGTGCTTCTCCCGCTTGCGTCATGGAGACGCCTCGGCCGGTCCGGTCTAGGAGTCGATGGCCCAATTCATTTTCGAGTAACGCGACTTGTCGGCTGAGGCTGGGTTGGGCCAAATTGAGAGCGACTGCCGCCCTGCTAAAACTGCCCCGTTCGACGACCGTGACGAAATACGTCAGTTGCTTGAGATCCATAGATAAATAACATATCTGATATAGCGGGTATCTAGTTTACCTCTAGCGTCTATTGCTACACACTTGCACCTTTAACAGGCAAGGCATGGGCGAATCATGGGACGTTTCAAATCAAAGGTAGCAATCGTGACGGGCGCAGGCTGCGTCGGCGCAGGCTGGGGGAATGGGCGCGCCATTGCAGTGCGTCTAGCGCAAGAGGGTGCCCAAGTCTTCGCTGTCGATCGCGACCCCGAGCGGCTGGCTGAAACAATAGCTTTGGCAGGCGATGCGCGCAGTGCCATTGCGACGCATGTCTGTGATGTCACGAGCTCAGAGAGCATCCAGCACATGGTGCAAGCGTGCTTGGACAGGTTTGGGACCATTGACATCCTGATCAACAACGTCGGCGGCTCTGCCCCTGGTGGTCCTGTCGAGATGAGCGAAGAGGTTTGGGACAGTCAATTCAATGTGAATTTGAAGAGCGTATTCTTAGCGTGCAAGTATGTGTTGCCAACCATGATCGCAAAACAAGGCGGTTCGATTGTGAACGTGGCCTCTTCCTCCGGTATTCGGTGGACTGGGAGTGCGCAGGTGGCCTATGCTGCAGCTAAAGCAGGCGTGATTCAGCTCTCGCGTGTGGTGGCTGTTCAACATGCGCCTTCGGGCGTCCGTGTCAATACTGTGGTGCCAGGACAGTTGCACACCCCCATGGTTGAAGTGCGCCTTGCCAAGCAGCGCACAGGTGGGGACGTGGAATCCTTGCTTGCAACCCGTGTGAAGCGTATTCCACTTGGCTTTATGGGGGATGGCCGTGACACGGCGAGCGCCGCACTTTTCTTAGCCAGTGATGAGGCACGGTTCATCACTGGGACCGAGATTGTTGTCGATGGCGGCATGACCGCACGTTGTGACTAAGAAACTATATGGGAGACAAGTGAATGAAAAAAAGAAACCTGCTCGTTGCTTTGGTGTCGGTCTTTGCGGTCACTCTGGTGTGTGCGCAAACGACGACTAAACCACTGCGCATCATTGTTGCTTTTGCCGCGGGTGGCCCCGTGGATGCGATGGCTCGCACGATTTCGGAGCCCTTGGGTAGAAGTCTGGGCCGCACCGTGATCGTGGAAAACAAGCCCGGTGCAAGTGGCGCGATTGGTGCCAATGAAGTGCTCAAGTCTGACGCAGATGGCACCACCTTGTGGTTGACCAGTGTGGGCGCGGCAGCGATCAATCCTGCGCTGTACCCCAAGCTGTCCTACAACATGCAAAAAGACTTCGTGCCTGTTTCTTTGGTGGCGAACAACGTGGAAGTTTTTGTGGCCAATGCCAATAATCCCGCCAAGGATGCTTCCGAGTTCATTGCGACCGCCAAAAGCAAAAAAGTACCGCTACCCATTGCCTCCTCAGGCAAAGGCAGCATTCCACATTTGGCGCTTTTGCAGCTTGAGCAATCAACAGGTGCTGATCTCTTGCATATTCCCTATAACGGCATGGCTCCGGCATTGAATGATTTACTAGGTGGGCAAGTTGCTGGTTTTTTTGCTGACGTGCCTGCTGTGATGAGTCAGATCAAAGGCGGTCGCCTAAAGGCGCTAGGCATGGCCTCTAAATCACGCCACCCCTTGCTGCCCGATGTCAAAACCTTTGAGGAGCAAGGCTTCAAGTCTGTGGACACGAACAATTGGTATGGTTTGTTTGCCTCAGCCAAAACTTCTCCCGATGTGATCAAGGCGCTCAACAAAGCGGTACAGCAGGCGGTGACTGACCCTGTGGCAAACGCCAAAATGACGCAATCTGGCGCTGAGCCGAAATACTCCACACCTGAAGAGCTCGGTGCGATGCTCAGGGCAGATACTGAGAAATGGGCGCAGCTCATCAAGGCCCGCAACATCACAGGTGATGAATGAGCGCTGATCACATTCGCGTACCTTTGGTGGTGGCAGGAACTCGACCTGAGTTGAAAGAGCTGGAAACTCGGATTCTTCAAGAGCGCGGACGTATCTCGCCCCTCTATCAAGTCTTACTCAACAGTGCGCCCCTTGCCCAAGGTTGGGAAAGCTTGTTGACGGCGGTGCGCAATCGAAGCTCTGTGCCCGCTGATTTGCGTGAGTTGATCATTCTTCGTGTCGCTGTTTTGAATAAAGCCAGCTTCGAATTTGAGGCACATCTCCCACATGCGCTGAAGGCAGGGGTAATGCAAGACAAAATTGACGACATACAGCTTGCGCAGTTGTCGGATCGATTTTCACCTGAAGAAAAACTTCTCCTCACGATGACCGACCACATGACGCGCGACATTGAAGTTCCCGCTGCTTTGATGGCGGAGGTGACTCAGAAGTACGCCCCTGCGACGGTCGTGGAGCTTGTGGCCACCGTGGCGGCTTACAACATGGTGTCTCGGTTTCTTGTCGCACTCAACATTGTTCATTGATCGAAACCAAAATGCCCACACCCATTTATCTTGCAACCTATCAGGGGCCCGTACTGCCTGAAGCGACGACCTTAGGCAATGCCGCACAGCTTGAATGGTGGAAGTCCCTCGACGGCCTCACTTGGCGCGGCTATGCGATTGGCAATCAGCCGCTGGGGGTGGTGTCCGAGGAGATCACGTTGTGGAGCAGCTTGCAGGGTGAAAGCCATCACCTTGTCGGTGGCTTTCATTACGTCGTTGAAACGGATGTTCCGGATGACTCTGTCGACGATTTCAATGCTTGGTACGACACGGAGCATCTGCCTGGTCTGGCGCGTGTGCCGGGGACGGTCAGTGCGAAGCGATACCTTCGTACCTCGGGTTCGCCGCGCTACATTGCCTGTTACGAATTGGTTTCCCCGGAGGTGATGGTGAGTGAGGCATGGCTCGCCATCCGCAATACGTCGTGGAGTGACAGAGTTCGACCCCTGTTCGTCAACACAACTCGTGTGCTTTATGTTCGACCCGACCATGCGGCGCCATGATCAACAAAATCGCTGATTCGATCGCCCAAGCCCTGCAAGGCGTGGCAGATGGTTCCACGGTCTTGATTGGGGGGTTTGGGACGGCCGGTATCCCCAATGAATTGATTGAAGGTTTGATCGATCAGGGCGCCCGCGATTTGACGGTGGTGAACAACAACGCTGGCAATGGTGAGACCGGTTTGGCGGCGCTGCTTCAAACAGGACGTGTTCGAAAAATCATCTGTAGTTTCCCAAGGCAAACAGATTCGCATGTGTTTGACGATCTGTTTCGGCGAGGAAAGATTGAGCTTGAGCTGGTGCCTCAAGGCAACCTTGCCGAGCGCTTGCGTGCTGCCGGTGCTGGGGTGGGTGGCTTTTTCACGCCGACAGGCTATGGGACAGAGCTGGCACGTCATGCCGATGGCAGCCCCAAAGAAACGCGGTTCATAGACGGCAAGCACTATGTGCTTGAATATCCGATCCACGGGGATCTCGCGCTCATCAAGGCCGAAGCAGGAGACCGCTGGGGGAATCTGGTTTACCGCAAAGCAGCCCGCAATTTTGGACCAGTCATTGCGATGGCGGCCAAGAAAACCGTGGCGACGGTTCACCACATTGTGGCCTTGGGTGAGTTAGATCCAGAGGCAATCGTCACGCCAGGCATCTTCGTCAGTCAAATCGTTCGCATTGCGCATACGGCAACGGTCGGTGGCGGTTTCAAGAAAGCTGGCTAAGGAACCTCTATGAGCGACTACAAACGACGAAGTAAAGAAGAAGTGGCGCAGCGGGTGGCGCAAGACATTCCAGAGGGGGCCTATGTCAACTTGGGCATCGGGCAACCCACGCTGGTGGCGAACTTCATTCCCACCGATCGTGAAGTCATTCTTCAAAGTGAAAACGGAATTTTAGGCATGGGCCCTGCGCCTGCCAAGGGCGATGAAGATTTCGATTTAATCAATGCGGGTAAACAACCGGTCACGTTGGTGAAGGGGGGATCCTACTTTCATCACGCCGATAGTTTTGCCATGATGCGAGGCGGTCATTTAGACATCTGTGTGTTGGGTGCCTTTCAAGTGTCTGCAACCGGTGATTTGGCCAATTGGAGTACCGGCGAACCTGGTGCCATCCCCGCCGTGGGGGGCGCTATGGATTTGGCCGTTGGGGCCAAGCAAACCTGGGTGATGATGGATTTGTTGACCAAACAAGGCGACAGCAAGGTTGTCGCTGCCTGTCATTACCCATTGACCGGAGTTGGCTGCGTCAACCGCATCTATTCCGATTTGGCGACCTTCGCCTGTGGCCCCGAAGGCTTACAAGTGATCGATGTGGTGGCGGGTTTGGAGATCGCCGCACTCTCAGAATTAATCGGCTTGCCGATCCAGACTTTCAAACCGTCCACCGATTGAACGCAACCCTATGACTCAAACCTATTTGGATGTCCCCACGCAGCCTAAGTTGATGTTGCCACCCCATGCGTGTGACAGCCATGTGCATGTGTTTGGCCCTCGCGCTAAATTTCCGTACGCGCCAAATCTCAAAAATACGCCCGCCGAAGCGCCCAAAGAGAAACTATTTGCGCTTCACAAAAGGCTTGGCATTGCACGTTGTGTGATTGTCCAATCGATCACGCATGGCACTGACAACGCCGTTGTCGAAGACGCGATCGCTGCCGGCGGTGGCAACTACCTGGGCGTTGCGTTGACCGATGTTGATGTATCAGATCAAGAGCTGAAACGTCTGGCGAATTGCGGGTTCAGAGCTGTCCGCTTCCATTTCATGAAACACATCACGGGGGGGACTGATGTGCAGGATGTCCTCAAACTGACTCCCCGTTTGGCAGCGGTGGGCATGCACCTTCAGGTGCATTTTGAAAGTGCGCTGGTGCACACGGTGGGCCAACAGTTGCTGCGGAGTGTGGTGCCCGTGGTGATCGATCACATGGGGCGCGTCGATGCCAATCTGGGCGAGGCGCATGAGGATTTTCAAGCACTGATGAGGTTGCTTGACGATCCAATCTTTCATGTCAAGGTCAGTGGTATTGATCGAATTGAATCCACGGCACGTGCAGGTCAAGGCTACCCGTTAGGGACACGTCTGGCTGCTAGATTGGTTTCACAGTTTCCGGATCAATGCGTCTGGGGACTGGATTGGCCGCATCCGAACCACACGCACATTCCGGATGATGGTGAGTTGGTGGACGCTTTGACTCGAATTGCGCCGACTGAAGCGTTGTTGCGCCGCGTGTTGGTGCATAACCCGCAAGCACTCTACCGCTTTGACGTTCATAACAACCCAGCCTGATATTGAACCGATCCATGCAAGTTCATTAGATTTTCCTCTCAGAATTCACGATCCAAGCTTTAAACTGCGGGGACAGAAATTCAGAGGAAACGTTCATGAGCATCATCTTTGATCAGCACCTAGAGAAGAATGCAGCCAATTTTGTGGCGCTTTCTCCGGTCAGTTTTCTTGAACGAAGTGCGGAGGTCTTCTCTGATCTTCCGGCTGTGATCCACGGCAACCGTCGCTACACATGGGCGCAAGTTCGTGACCGATCTGCGCGCCTAGCCGCTGCGCTTCGTGCGGCGGGGGTAGAGCGAGGTTCTACGGTCAGTGTCATGCTCTCCAACACACCGGAGATGGTGGAGGCGCACTATGCCGTCCCAGCTCTGAATGCCGTGCTCAATACCTTGAACACGCGATTGGACGCACATCTATTGGCCTGGCAAATGAACCATTGCGAGGCGAGTGTCTTGATCGCGGACACCGAGTTCTCGGTCACCACAGCCCTTGCGCTTGAAATTTTGAAGCGTGAATTTAACCGTGAGGTTCTCGTCATCGATGTGTGTGACAGCGAGTACCAAGGCACGGGCGAGCGTGTGGGCCAGCAGGACTATGAATCTTGGTTAAACCAATTCCAACCCTTGGCACAATTGCATGGACCTGCGGATGAATGGGATGCCATTGCGGTCAGCTACACCTCTGGCACCACGGGGGACCCAAAGGGGGTGGTGACTCACCATCGCGGCGCGTATCTGAACTCTGTGAGCAATGCGGTGACATGGGGGATGCCCAATTTTTCACGTTATTTGTGGACCTTGCCGATGTTTCATTGCAACGGTTGGTGTTTCCCGTGGACGGTAGCGATGCTGGGGGGTGTGCACATTTGTTTGCGCCGCGTCGATGCGACGCATATCTTGCAAGCAATCGCCGACCACAAAGCCGACCACTACTGCGCGGCACCGATCGTTCATAACTTGTTGATCGCCGCACCCGAGGCATTGCGTCAACAAGTCACACATCCTGTCAAAGGCATGGTCGCTGGGGCTGCGCCACCGGCCTCCATGATCGAGGGCATGGCCAAGCTTGGGTTTGACATCACCCACGTCTATGGGTTGACCGAGGTTTACGGGCCTGCGTCTGTGGCCGTGAAACGCAGTTCTTGGCAGGCCGAAAGTTTGTCTGAGCAAACGCGGCTCAACGGGCGCCAAGGGGTGCGCTACCCGATGCAAGAGGGCATGATGCTCAAAGACGCAGACAGCATGGTTGATTTGCCTGCAGATGGCGAGACCATGGGTGAAATCATGTTCCGTGGCAACGTGGTGATGAAGGGCTATTTAAAGAACCCCGCTGCCACGGCTGAGGCGTTCAGAGGCGGGTGGTTTCATACTGGGGATTTGGCGGTTCTGGAGTCAGACCGGTACGTGAAGATCAAGGACCGTAGCAAAGACGTCATCATCTCGGGCGGTGAGAATATCAGCTCGATTGAAGTGGAGGATGCGTTGTACCGTCATCCGTCGGTTGTTGCATGTGCCGTCGTCGCCAAGCAAGATGACAAATGGGGTGAAACACCCGTGGCGTATGTGGAGCTCCAACCCGACAGTCAAACCACGGCGCAGGAACTGATCGCACATTGCAAGTCGCTCTTGGCGGGCTACAAAGCGCCCAAGGAGATACGTTTCGAGGTGATCCCTAAAACCTCGACTGGCAAAATTCAAAAATTCCAATTACGCCAACGCGTCAACCAAGTTGTATCCTGACTGGAGCCACACATGAACCATGCAAGCGACGAACGGGTGCAGCACACCTCAGATGAAGCAGGGGTGCATCAGATCTGTCTCAACCACCCTGAGGCATTCAATGTTTTATCGAGCGAGGTCATGAGTGCCTTGCAGCACAGCTTGGATCTCGTGGCGCAAGACCCCCAAGCGCGTTTGGTGGTGTTGTCTGCCAAGGGGCGGGCGTTTTGTGCAGGACATGACTTGCGAGAAATGCGGGCAAGTCCCTCTTTGGCTTACTACCAAGCGTTGTTTCATCAGTGCAGCGAAATGATGATGACTTTGCAGCGATTGCCTGTTCCGGTCATCGCGGTGGTAAATGGCATTGCGACGGCTGCGGGTTGCCAGTTGGTGGCGATGTGTGATTTAGCGATCGCCACGACCCCGTCTAAATTTGCGGTCAGCGGTGTCAATTTGGGTTTGTTTTGTGCCACGCCCAGCGTGGCGCTTTCACGCAATCTTCAGCGTAAAGCAGCGTTTGAAATGCTGGTCACTGGGGACTTCATCTCGGCGGAGCAAGCCTTAAGCAAGGGTTTACTCAACGCCGTGGTGCCGCCTGAAGGGTTGGACGCAGAGGTGCAACGCCACGTGGCCAGCATCCTTGCCAAGCCACGCACGGCCATTGCGATTGGGAAAAAGCTTTTTTATGAGCAACTCGAGCAACCCCTGGCTTCGGCCTATTTGAATGCGGAAACTGCCATGGCTTGCAACATGATGGACGACGCGGCCCTAGAAGGTGTGCAGGCTTTTATCGACAAACGACCGCCGCAGTGGCGTGTTTGAAGTTTTCTACTCAGGTTTTTATGTCTTTCATGTTTTCTTTGGCGAGGGCGTTTGCCCTCGTGGGCGGTGCGTGCATGGGGTTCATTGCACTGATGACTTGTTACAGCATTGTTGGCCGTGAGTTATGGGGTGGCGCCGTACTGGGCGATTTTGAACTCTCAGGTGTTGCCACTGGCGCCGCCATTGCGTTGTTCATGCCTTGGTGTCAGGTGCGGCGAGGGCACATCATCGTGGACTTTTTCACCACCCGTTGTTCAGTGAAAACGATTGCAGTGCTAGACCGTGTGGGAGCCTTCTTGCTGTCGCTTTGTTTTGCGCTGCTGGCATGGCGCACCGCACAGGGCGGTGTCAGCGCGTACACGGTTCAATCGGGCACCATGATCTTGGGCTTTCCAGAATGGTTGGTGTTTGCCTGCATGGCGCCTGCTTTTGTGTTGACGAGTTTGATCGCTTTCATGCAATCTTGCTTTGGCTTTGACCATGATGGGCAGGTGCCCGCATGAGTAGCTTTGATATGGTGGCTGTTATTTTTGGCACGATGTTGTTGCTGATGGCGCTTCGCACCCCCATTGCGGTGGCGATGCTGATGTCTGGGGCATGTGGCTATGTGATGCAAACCGGTTGGTTGCCTTTTGCCAATTTTTTGAACAACCAAGCGTTCGCTCGTTTCGCCAGCTACGATTTATCGGTGATTCCGTTGTTTATTTTGATGGGGCATTTTGCGACGCAGGGGGGCATCAGCAAGTCCTTGTTTGATTTCGCATCTGGTGTGATGGGCCGATTCAAAGGTGGCTTGGCGATGGCTGCGGTGTTGGCCTGTGCTGCATTTGGGGCGATTTGTGGTTCCTCTGTCGCTACGGCAGCCACGATCACGGGCGTGGCATTGCCTGAGATGAAACGTCATGGCTACTCGGGCCGATTGGCGACAGGGACCTTGGCTGCGTCAGGCACGCTGGGTATCTTGATCCCACCCTCTGTACCGTTGGTGATTTATGCGATTTTGACCGAGCAAAACATTGCCAAACTATTTGCTGCAGCGATGGTGCCTGGGATCATTGCGATGTTGGGCTACATCGTTGTCATTGCCGTGTATGTCCGTTGTGTGCCGGGCCATGCCCCCGAGGTCGATGGCCAGGCACCCCGCATGACGTGGGTTTCTGTGCGCCGCGTACTTCCTATATTGGCCATCTTTTTATTGGTGTTCGGTGGGATCTACATGGGGGTCTTCACGCCGACTGAAGGCGCTGCGGTCGGCGCTGCCAGCACGTGCCTGGCTTCCTTGCTCAGGGGGGAAATTAACTGGCAAAAATTCAAACTTAGCTTCTACGCCACGGCGGAGAGTTCGGCCATGATCTTTTTGATTTTCTTGGGGGCGGACTTGATGAACGGCGCTTTGGCCTTGTCGCAAGCGTCCGCACAGCTCACCCAACTCGTAGATGCTTTGGGCTGGTCGCCTTTGATGGTCGTGGCGGGGATCTTGCTGTTTTATGTGGTGCTAGGTTCGGTGATGGATGAGCTGTCGATGCTCTTGCTCACGATTCCCATCTTCTTTCCCATCGTGATGGGTCTGGACTTTGCCATGCCCGCAGAGTCGGTGGCGATTTGGTTTGGTATCTTGGTGCTGATGGTGGTGGAGTTTGGGTTGCTCGCGCCACCCGTGGGCCTGAATGTGTACGTGGTCAACAGCATGGCCAAAGACGTCCCGATAGCCGAGAGCTACCGGGGTGTGATGCCATTTTTGGTGAGCGATACCTTGCGCACTTTGCTGATTTTGTTTTGCCCCAGTGTGTGCTTGTGGTTGGTGGCAAGGATCACCTAAGCAGCCTCTTTTTAAGGGGTGTATTTTGCAATCAGTGCTTGGGCACCATGTACCAGCGCTGCCCCGTTGGCGCCTTTCTTGTCCATGTCGGCGATCCAGTCGTTGCTCAAGCTGGCCGAAGCGCGTTTCCAATGGTCCAGTTCGGATTTGGAAATGACGGTGATGGTGTGACCACCAGCAACCATTTTTGCGCGCGCCGGGACATCGCTGTTGGCTTGTACTTTGCCCAACAGGGCAGAGAGCTCACGGCCTGAGTTTTTGTCGATGACCTTTTTCAAATCTGCTGGCAAGGAGTCGTATTTCGCTTGGTTCATTGGCATCGCAAACACCGTGGTGTACAACGCATTCACCGAACGATCCGTTTCTGCGGTGAATCGTGCCAGCTCTTCCATCTTGACATTTGGTGCCACGTCATAAGGAATGATGGCGCCATCGATCACGCCTTTGGACAGCGCATCGGGTACCGATGGCACGGGCATGCCGACGGGAATGGCACCCATGGCGGCCAACAGCTTGGTAGTTTGACGCGTGGGGGCGCGAAGCTTCAGGCCTTTCATGTCGGCCATGGTCTTGATTTGCTTTTTGGAGGTGAAGATGTTGCCTGGCCCGTGGACGTGCAAAGCCAACAACTTGACGCCTTTAAATTCTTCTTTGGCGAAGGCCTCTTGGTAGTCCCAAGCCGCTTTGCTCGTGGCCTCCGCATTGGTCATCATGAAGGGCAAGTCAAAGACTTCCATTTTCGGGAAGCGTCCGGCGGAGTAGCCAAGCAGGGTCCACACCACGTCGGCCACGCCATCGCGCGCCTGGTCAAACAACTGAGGCGGCGTGCCTCCGAGTTGCATGGCAGGGTAGATCTGACACTGCAGGCGTTGTTTGGAGTCTTTGCTGATGCGGTCGCACCAGTCATGCAGCATGGTGGTGTGTTGAATCGACTGAGGCCCCAAAAAGTGATGCACTTTCAAGATGATGGGGTCGGCGGCTTGTGCAACGAGGCAGATGTGGGTCAGGGCGGCAATCATTGCCGCACGTTTTAGGAAGGGGCGCATGGATAAAGAAATTTATAAAAAACAGACTCAAACAATGTCAATGAAATGTAATTCAAATTGGTTCTTTTTTTTATCTTCAAAGTAATGCATTAATGTTTCTCTGACGGTCCGGAATGCAATCTCGTCCCATGGAATGTCGTGCTCGGAGAACAGGCGTGCCTCTTGCGTTTCGTGGCCGGGGTCAAACTGGTCGCTGGTGAGTTGGGCGCGGTAGAAGAAATGGACTTGGCCCACACGTGTGACGTTCATCATCGTGAAGAGTTCTTGCATTTCAAATTGTGCGCCGGCTTCTTCTACTGTCTCGCGTGCGGCCCCTTCCGCCACGGTTTCGTTGAGCTCCATGAAGCCCGCCGGCAAGGTCCACTTACCCAGGCGTGGCTCGATGTTTCGTTTGCACAGCAATACCTTGTCACCCCAGACCGGCACTGTGCCCACCACGTTAAGTGGGTTCTCATAGTGAATGGTCTGACAGGCTTTGCACACCGCACGCTCATGGGTATCGCCGTCGTCTGGTATCCGATAGGTCACCGCGCTACCGCACGACTTGCAATGTTGTATGAGGGGGCGATGCAGCATAGGCTTGTTTAAGCGACGTGTACTTTGAGTTCAACCACGCCAGCCACAGCGCCCACCATGGTGTCTCCCGACACCACTGCGCCGACGCCTTCGGGGGTGCCGGTGTAAATTAAGTCGCCGGGTTGAAGCTCCCAAGCCGCAGACAAATGGGCGATGGTCTCGGCAATGTTCCAGATCAGCTGACTGGTGTTGCTGCGCTGGCGGTCTTGGCCATTGACTTGCACGAAGATTTCAGCGTTCTCCACATCGCCCGCTTGAGCGATCGGGGTAATGGGGCCGATGGGGGCGCTGTGGTCAAAGGCTTTGCCAATGCACCAAGGGCGGCCTTGCTTTTTCATCTCGCCTTGCAAATCACGGCGCGTCATGTCCAGGCCCACGGCGTAGCCAAAGATGTGGCCGAAGGCATCTTCTGACTTGATGTTTTTCCCGCCTTTGCCAATGGCGACCACGAGCTCGATTTCATGGTGCAGGTTTTTGGTCAGGCTGGGGTAGGGCATCGTGCCTGTCTCACCAGCGTTGACCACCACCAAGCCGTCAGTCGGCTTCAAGAAGAAAAAGGGGGGCTCACGACCTGTGAAGCCCATCTCTTTGGCGTGCTCTTCGTAGTTGCGGCCCACACAGTAAATGCGGTGCACGGGGAAGCGCTCGACGGAGCCCGTCACGGGAACAGAAACAACGGGCGCGGGTTCGAACAAATAACGCATGTGGGGCTCCTAGTGGGATGAGATGGTTAGCTGTGTGATTTGGTGACGAGTTCGAAATGTTCAACCACCGGTGCTTGTGCAAAGAAGGGGCCGACGATCGCGCGCCATTCTGCGAATGCGGCTGACTCGCGGAAGTCCACGGTATGGTTCTCTAGCGTGGTCCAGAAAATTTGCAGCACATAGCGTTCTGGCGATTCAATGCCACGGTTGACTTTGAAGCCTTCAAAGCCTTTGGCTTTGGCAATGACGGTTTCCACACCGCGTTGGATGGCTTCATCGAAAGCGGCTTGTTGGCCGGGATGGATGCGAATGTCGGCGAGTTCGAGAATCATGGTCTGCTTGGAGAGTTGGAACGATCGTTAAGTCTACCGCCCCGTGACCAGAGGTGCAGTCGTGTTCGCGATATCCTTACCCGCATGAGTTTCGATCCACACCCCCCATTGACGCCTTCGCTGTGGCCCATGAACTGGGCTTTTCCAACCGGCATACATGCCTTGTGCACCACACGGTTGGGTGGTGTCTCTGTGGGCCCTTTCGAGAGCTTCAATCTGGGAGACCATGTTCAGGACGATCCGAATGCGGTCATCCGCAACCGCGCCTTGTTGCAAGCAGAGTTGGGAGGGGCACGCCCAGTATTTTTGTCACAGGTGCATGGCGTGGACGTGGTCGGGCTTCATCCACAGACGCCGGACGGTACGACGGCCGATGCGTGCTTCACCCAATGCGCCCAGTTGGCTTGCACCATCATGGTGGCCGATTGTTTACCCCTGCTGCTCACCGATGCTGCGGGCAGCATTGTGGCGGCAGCGCATGCGGGTTGGCGTGGTTTGGCTGCGGGGGTGGTGGAGCAAACGGTCCAGGCAATGTGCACACAAGCGAAGCTAAAGCCGAGTCAAGTGCGCGTTTGGTTGGGACCGTGTATCGGCCCTGAGACATTTGAAGTCGGTGACGATGTGCGACAAGCATTCATCCATCACGCAGCACCCGAGTTCTCAAAGAGCGGGCGTTTTTTCAAATCCCACCCCACCCATGCAGGGCATTGGCTGGTGGACCTTGCAGGTTTAGCCCGTTTGCGTTTGCAGGCCATGGGCGTCACTGCCGTCGACGGCAATGACAGTACATCTGGATGGTGCACGGTGACTCAAACGTCACGGCTCTTTTCTTATCGGCGTGACGGTCTGACTGGACGGTTCGCCGTTTGCATCTGGCGGGACTGATACTGCGGTCTTGGCGTTTTGGGCCTTGATGGCGCGTCGCCTTGCGGGTGTGCCCATGATGTAAGCCACCACGCCCATGGGCAGTACCCCATAGAGCAAGAAGGTGAAAACAGCACCTAGCAAAGAACCGATAGGGCTTGTTGCTTCGGCAACCGCCATCATGAAAGCCACGTAAATCCACGCGATCAGGACCAAATACATCTAGGGGTTTTCTCTTGTGTTTGATTTTTGTCAGAAATTCGAAGGTTATTAACTGACATACTTGCGCCAGTTAAAAATATTACTGTGACTGTATAGGAGATGCGCGATGGATCAAAATGCGGCCTACAAGAGCCTAGGGGATAGCTGGCTCAAAGCCTTGGCCT
>CAIODK010000041.1 GCA_903856995.1 uncultured Burkholderiales bacterium | reverse complement strand
TAGCGCTTTGCCTGATACATCTGCACACACAAGCACCAACACGCTCAACAATTACCTAGACGGTCAAGGTGGCACGCTAAGCACAGCACAACAAACCGCACTAGCAACACAGATCGACAAACTGGGTCTAGGTGGAGAAGGTGAGCTATCCTTCTATTCATTGCCCAGCGGTGGTGTCCTGATCGCCAATGCCGATGGCGAAATCGTGGGTGAAATCCTCCGCGCTGAATCGGGTGATTTGAATTTACGAGCAACCGCTATTGCTGCAGATGGCAGTGCGGTTCAGGTCAGCCAGCACATCAATGAACAGGGCAGCGTACAAACTCAAGGCGAGTACAACACCCAAACTCAAGCGCAAGCTAGCGCCATGTTCAACAGCCTCATGGCTGCAAACAACTGGGACCACTTGACCGATGTGGGCAAGCTCAGCGCCTTGGTCAATCTCTACAACGCCACCGACAAGTTGGGTGAAGCGTTTGGTGCCACGGGCGACAACTTGCCCGGAGACTTGGGTGCAGCAGCGGGCTATTTGCAACTGGCGCAAGGTATTCAAAGTGGTGACAACTTGGTCATTGCCAACGGTGTCAACGTGGTCAGTGACCATGCGCTTGATAACGCCATGAACAACGCGTTGGGAAGTACAGCCGAGGGTGAGGCTGTGCCTTACTTGAGCTATGCGTTGGCGGTGAGAAATTTTGCAGATAACCCCGAGCAAGCCATGCTCAACGCAGCAGGGACATGCATGGGTGAAGCCGCTAACGATGATGACATAAGAGAGGTTGCGTGATGAACAAATTTCAACAACTGGTACAAGGTATTCGTATCCTTTTTGTGGCGGAAGTATTTTGCTTTTTCAATGCTGTATTTGCTGGTCAGCCGCCAAAACTGACTGCTGACGAAGGTAAATGTCTAGCGATAAGTATCACTGACTTAAGTTACGAAGTGGCAATTCGTCGATTAATGAGTATTTCAGAGGTGCGGCAGTGGGAGGCGCTAGTGAAAAAAAACAAACGGCATGTGTCTACGATTTCAAGCTCAAACAATACGGTGTTTCATGATGGTCAGTGTTTCTGGGAAATAAATTTGTATGAAGTAACCGATGGCCAGTTTTTACGCTGGAATGCGTACCAAATTGGCCTGAATAAACCGCTTGCTTATCGTTTAGATGTTGTCAATCCTGAGCAGCTAATTTCAGTGAAATTTTCCCCAAACAAAAAAACAGGAGTAGCCAATGAGTAAGCAAGCAAATTGGATTCAAAGCATCGCACCTTACGCGAAGCAAGCTTCATTGCAAACGGGGATGTCTGCCGAATTGATGTTGGCGCAAGCTGCACAAGAAACAGGCTGGGGGCAAAAAGTTCTCTCTGGGACAAATAATATTTTCAACATCAAGGCTGATGCCAGCTGGACGGGAGAAACTAAAACATTCCAAGTGCCCGAATATATAAACGGCAAAGTGGTAACAGTTGAAGCTACTTTTCGCTCTTATGCATCAGTTGAAGATGCGTTTGTAGATAGGGTGAACTTTCTTAAAAGCAATCCTCGATATGCGAAATCAGGTCTTTTTGATGAGGGCACTCTTGGTAACCCTGATGCCGAAGCCCGAGCCTTGCAAAAGGCTGGCTATGCGACCGATCCTGAGTACGCCACAAATTTGATGAAAGTGGCTAACGGACCAACGATGCAGTCCGCGCTCAATTCGAGTTCAGTCATAACCCCTAACCCCAACCCAGCCGGAGACTCCGTAGACGCCGAGCTCCCCGACGGCACACGAGTCGTCAGCACATCGACCACGGTGAACGGTCAAACCACAGTCGCCGCAGAGTTGCGCGACCAAGACGGCCATGTGTTGTTAAGTGCAGGCGCGGGCCAAATCATGGAGCGCGATCCTGAAACAGGCATCGTGCAAGTGCGAACAGGCAACAGCGATCAAGTGCAACAGTACGACCCTGCCACGGGTGAAGTGAGTAACGCCTTAAGAACAGGCAGCGATGCAGCGCACGTTTACGAAAACCTCCTTGATGCATTCAGCAACCCACAAGTGCCCACCGACAAAGGCATCCAAGTAGCAGATGCCAGTAGCGCTTTGCCTGATACATCTGCACACACAAGCACCAACACGCTCAACAATTACCTAGACGGTCAAGGTGGCAC
>CAIODK010000040.1 GCA_903856995.1 uncultured Burkholderiales bacterium | reverse complement strand
CTCGCGAGCAATAGGCGGAAGATCACGCCAAGCTGGATCCATGAACGCAGCTTTTGCTGCTTTGACTGCAGAGTCAACTGTGCGTTCTCCGCTGCAAGGTATGCAGCCCAGCTCTTTTTCTGTGGCAGGGTCGTATACCTTATGGAGTCTGGCTTGGGGTTCAGATTGCCATTTGCCACCAATGAAATTTAAGCCTTCAGGCAATGGTGGAAAACTCATTGAATTACTAGTAGTCATATCAAACAGCTGCTAAGGAAAATAGGGGCCCACCTAGATGCCTAGGGAACCCTGCGCCTAGGATGGCAGCAAGATTGATGGCGTCACTTGATAACAGCTTGTGATCGTTCAAAGCCTTAGAAGCAATCTGTTTTTGGCTGTTTAGAAGTGCATTGGATATAGTTTCTAAATCATGGGGGACGTGCGCCGTCTTTTGGTTTTTGATAGGCCAATCATGTTTAACGATAGTTGCTAACTCTTCAAGATTAGGCCATCCCGCTGCCATTGCCGAGTTGTTTATGACAGCAGCAGAAACACCCGCGTCAATTAACGTGGATACGGTCGCAAACAACGCTAAGACACATCCGTGCACGTACCCATGCGGCCAGTCTTTCTCGTTTGAATGACTTAATAAGATTGGTACAGCCCTTAGTTGACGAGCAAGATCAAAGCCAAGTGCGAGCTGATCCTCAGAGGTGTTGGCAGAAGGGACTAATTCCATAAGCGCAGGCAGGTCACCCACCTTCATTTGATACCAATGGACTTTTAGTCCCCCTTGTTCTTGTCCTATAACCAACTCATCGAAATCACTGGATTCACTATCTACATGAATGCCTGCTGCTTGCGCAGCGTGTTTGAGCGCTTCACTATTTGGTGAAGCCTCCATAACGGTGATTCGTTGAAGTTTTGTTTTTGGAGAGCCTTGGGGGCGAGATGATGTTTTTTCAAGAACCTGTCTTGAGAAAAATAGCGTTTGGATCATGGCTTTAGAAACTGGTCCTTGCACAATTTGCGCAAAGTAAGTTTGTTCAATTCTTAAAGCACGATCTATAGGAAGACGGGAGCCTTCGTAGACGCATGAAGCAATCGCTTTTTGTGCTGGTTGCGTGCCATGGTTTAGTCCGAAAATTCCTCCGTTGAGCATTAAAAATAACGCGTTTGATTCTGGCGTGTTGCTGTCGCCTCCTGGCATGCGAAAACCTTTTTGATCCCAAGGAGCGATCGCTGGCACAGTACCATCTAGCAATACTTTTTTCGCAGTTGCAAGCAGTTGATCTTTTGGTACGACTTGATTCAAAATTCCAAGTTCAAGCGCCTCTTGCGTCCTTAGATGACGACCAGTGAGCATCAATGGCAATGCTTTCGCGATTCCTATCAGTCGGGGGAGACGTTGAGTCCCTCCTGCGCCTGGCAATAAACCTAGAGAAACTTCTGGCAGTCCGTAGATGGCTGCTGGGTTATCTGCAGCAATCCGATAGTGACAAGCCAACAATAGTTCTAATCCACCACCCAGTGCCGTTCCTGTTGAAGCACCGACGACTGGTTTGCCCAAAGTTTCAAGACGACGCAAAGTGTTGCCAATACGTCCGATCATCTTTGCAGCGTCGTTGGGCTTGATGTTTGGTGCTACAAAGTCACTCATGATGCCCAAATCTGCACCGGCGACAAAACTTCCTTTGCCCGAGGTCACAATCACACCAACGATATTGGCATTCTGAAGGAGTTGATCAATGGCTCCGTCCAAAGCTTTTATAAAATCCCAATCAATGACATTCATCATTTTGTTAGGTTGTTCGATTAGCAGTGTTGCGATCCCTTGTGAATCCATGTCTAGTTGAATCATTGCGTTCTTTCAAATACGTTCGATGACAGTTGCAACGCCCATACCGGCGCCAACACACAAAGTGACCAATGCTGTTGATCGTCCTGTCCTCTCCAATTCGTCAAGAACAGTGCCAAGAATGATGGCGCCCGTTGCGCCCAACGGGTGACCCATTGCAATGGATCCGCCGTTGACGTTGACACAATCGGGATCGATATTCATTGCTTCAGTGAAGCGGATCGCAACTGCTGCGAATGCTTCATTGATCTCCCACAAATCAATATCAGATGAGGACATACGGGCACGTGCAAGTGCTTTTTCCGCGGCAAGGGCAGGGGCCGTGAGCATGATGGTCGGTTCTGAACCCACCTCAGCCCAAGACACAATTCGAGCTCGGGGTTTGATTCCCGCCGCCTTACCCGCCGCAGCTGTTCCCAATAACATGGCACACGCGCCGTCAACAATGCCAGAAGAGTTACCGGCATGGTGAGCATGTCGAATCACATCTACGTCAGGGTATCGACGCATCGCAATTGCATCAAAGCCTGACTGGATGCCCATGCGCTCAAAGGATGGTTTTAGTTTTGCCAAATCTTCAAGCTTGCAATCTGGTCGGATGGTTTCGTCCTGTGCCAATAGGATCTCTCCAATGTGATCCAAAACTGGAATCACGGATTTTCCAAAACGATGCTCACGCCAAGCCTGCGCCGCTCGCTGGTGACTTCTAACTGCAAAACTATCTAGGCGCTCTCTGTCATATCCCCAACGTGTCGCAATGAGATCGGCACTGATACCCTGAGGAATAAAGTGCGAAGAATGGGCGACTTGCGGGTCAGAGGCCCATGCACCACCGTCACTCAGAATCGGAACGCGGGACATGGACTCAACGCCGCCACTGATGACAAAGTCAGCCTGACCCGCCATGATTTTGGCTGCGGCCATGTTGGTGGATTCAAGACCAGATCCACAAAATCGGTTTACTTGCACTCCGGCTACGGCTTGGTCGTAACCGGCGGCAATGGCAGCTATGCGCGGTAGTACTTGTCCTTGTTCACCTACGGGTGAGACGATGCCAAAAATCACATCATCTACTTTTTTGGTATCAAGATTTGATCTTTCGCGAATTGCTTCAAGAACTGTTGTAGCGAGTCGAATGGGCGTGACCTCATGAAGTGCCCCATCTGGTTTACCGCGTCCACGCGGAGTACGTACATGATCGAAAATTAATGCTTGTGTCATAAGTTAGATTGATTGATTGAAAGGTTGGCTGCACCACTGGGTAAGAATGCGTCGGTGTATATGTTTTTGTCTTCCCATCCCAGACTGATAAGCTGATCTCGACATGCTTTCACCATGGGTGTTGAACCACAGACAAAGGCGGTTTTAGCTAAAGCTGTGTCCATCAATTCTTTGGTGAGAAGATCTGTGACCAAGCCGCGGTTTCCAGACCAGTTACTTTCTAAAGGCTCATCTGAAAGAATCAATTTTGTTTGTACGCGACCAGCTGAAAAAATTGAAAGTTCTTCAAGAATTTCGTGTGCAAAATTTTCTTCTTTACGACCCATGCCAAACAAAATGGTGAAACGAGCAGATGAAGATTTTTTGAGACGATCGAGAACAATTGATAGCACAGGGGCTAAACCTGTGCCACCTGCAATGCAGACGGAATTGACATCGACATTAGCCGCTCCCATTGAGCCATAGGGGCCGGTGAGGCTCATGGACATTCCAGGTGCCGCCGTCTGCCACATCAAATCAGAGAACGCACCTCCTGGAATTCGACGAATCAAAAAACTCACCTTGTTGTTACCTTTTACAAGGGGTTCATCAGCGAAAGAATATGAGCGAGAAACATGACTGTCTTGGAGGGACATGTTTGCGTACTGTCCCGCTTCGAATTTCAAAGGTAGATCGAGCTCCAGTTTTAACGCGAGTACCTCGCCGGGTAGTCGTTGAACGGATGAGATTTTTCCCGTTCTATGCTCGGTTGTATCCGTTTTGACAGAAATTAGAAGATCAGATTGCACCTTGCTTTGGCAAGCCAATACATAGCCTTCTTTCAACTCCTGCGCAGTTAGGGGTGACAAGGCAAAATCCATCATGGGTTTTACTTTCCCACTCAACACTTTTGTTTTGCAGTGACCGCAGGTGCCGACACGACAGTTGTGGGGATAGGCAACGCCACGTTCTAGTGCTGCGGCCAGAAGGTTGTCGCCTTGTTGGAGATCAATAATCTGACCCCCTTCGCCTATTTGCACTTGAAAAGCGATAGTTTTTTTACGTTTAAACCACGAAAACATACTTTACAAATCTCTCATTTCTTGCGCCAATCGTTTTGATTGCTTTGAAGAATGATCGTATGTAATGGAGAAACAAAAACCAAACTAGAGTCGGGTTTTAATCAGGGTTTAACCTTGGTCAGTGCAATAAATTTAAAGTGCGTGCCTTTGTCAATGCGGCCGTTCTGCTCTTGACTTCTAGTTTCGCAAAGAGTTTATAAAAATGCCATTTCACTGTTGCCGTCGATAGATTAATACGATCTGCAATTTGTTGATTGCTAAGACCCTTATCTAGCAATAAAAGCAACTCGCTTTCTCTACTGGTTAGAGGCTGAATTACTCCCAGATGCGCAATCACTGTTGTCGTCACAGTTTCAATCTTGCCAACTTCCTTCAACATCTGAAGCAGTTCAACTTCATTTGCTTGGACTAGGCCCAGTTCTTTATTCGAGACTTGTGCAAGCAGGGGGCGTAACTGGTTCAATCGATCCAATATGGGCTGTATCAAACCAAATCGGGCACCGATAAATAGTGATTGAGTGAATGCACGTTGTGCACGACGAAATTCTCCCGCCTGCCAATGCATGTCAACTTCAAGTAAAAGCAACTGCTGTAATTCG
>CAIODK010000039.1 GCA_903856995.1 uncultured Burkholderiales bacterium | reverse complement strand
TATCGGCTTGCAGGTCGTTTGCGTCTTCTAGTCCGATGCAAAAACGCACCACACGACCAGGCCTCAGATGGACCGTCGCACAGCTGCGGCTGGCCGCCATGTTGTAGGGCATGACCAAACTCATAGGGCCACCCCAGCTGTAGCCAATCTTAAAGAGGTGCAAGGCATCGCAGAATGCATCCACTTGGCTGGCGGTGAAGCGCGCGTCGACCACCACGCTGAAGATCCCTGCCGCTAAACCTTGGGGCTCATCGGCCGTGACGCAGAGGTGTTGCCAATGGGCATGGCCGGGCGCCCCAATGAAGGCCGGATGTAGCACTTGGCTGAACGCCTTCTGCGAGGAGCACCAAGCCGCCAAGTTGCGTGCGGCTTGGTCTTGTGCGCGGTAGCGCAGTGGCAAGCTGGGTAAGGCACGCAAGATTGTTTCCACATCATTCGCGCCAACACCCGTGCCCAAACGCATGTGGCTGAGCTTTAAGGTCCTGGCCAATGCGTCGTTGCGCGTGACGATGCAGCCCATCAAGACATCGCCGCCTCCGCTGGGGTATTTGGTGAGCGCATGGATGGTCAGGTCCACGCCTAATGGCGTTTCGCCCTGCCCCGGCAGCAAATCAAACGCATTGAACGCGAGGCCTGCACCCCAGGTGTTGTCCAACGCGCACAGCACACCACGCGCCTTGCACAACTTGACCAACGCCACCAAATCGGGGAACTCCATCGTCACCGAGCCGGCAGCTTCGAGCCACACCAAACGTGTGCGCTCGTTGATGCGGGCGGCTAGGTCGTTCAAATTCATCGCGTCATAGATCTGATGCGTGATACCAAAGCTGGCCAGTTCGCCTTCTGCGAGCAACTTGTTGGGTGCGTAAGCGTTATCTGGAATCAAGACCTCATCGCCTGTCTTGAGCAAGGCGAAATCCACATGCGCAATCGCCGCCAAACCGCTCGGTGTCAAGATGCAGTGCGTGCCACCTTCCAGCGAGGCCAAGCGCTCCTCCAACGTGAACGTGGTGGGCGTGCCGTGCAAGCCATAGGTGTAGGCTGACTTGTCCATCCAATCGCGTGACCGCATGGCCGCGACATTGGGAAAGATCACCGTCGAGGCTTTGAACACGCCGACTTGCGGCGCATCGAACTCAAGCGGTGGCTGATACGGGTGATGGATGAGGTCGGTAGTGCGTGACATGCCCGCATATTACGACAGACAAAAAAAACTCCGCAACTAGGCGGAGTTCTTTGCGTGGCAGTGAAAGATTAAATCTTCCACTTCTCCATCAAGGCTGCGGGGCGCATGTTGTCATACGGCTCGAAGGGTTGGTGAATCCAAGGGTTGGTGGGCAAGTAGTCCACCGAATAGTCGGGCGCGAATGCAGAAACGCCTTTCGTCCAAATCACGGCGGTGCGCAATTCGGTGATCGGTGCGTAGTTGTTCTTGAGCTGATCGACCACTGCTTTGAGGGTGTGTCCAGTGTCGGCCAAGTCGTCAACAACCAACACTTTGCCAGCGATTTCACCTTTAGGTGTGGTGATGAAACGGGCAATGTCAAGGTGACCTTGCACAGTACCGGCATCCGCACGGTATGAGCTGGTCGACATGATGGCCAAAGGCTTGTCAAAAACACGCGACAAGATGTCGCCTGGACGCATACCGCCACGGGCCAAGCACAGGATGGTGTCGAATTCCCAGCCAGATTGATGAATCTTGATGGCTAGTTTTTCAATCAGGTTGTGGTACTCGTCGTACGAAACGTACAGGTGTTTGCCGTCTTCGGTCAACATAGGTAGGTCCTTTTGATAGTTAGGCGATGTAGGGGTGGGTCAGCAAGATCGTGTGGTCGCGATCTGGGCTGGTCGAAACCATGTGAATCGGTACGCCGGTGGTCTCAGCAATACGGTTCAAGTAGTGTTGGGCGGCTTTAGGCAGCTTGTTGTAGTCGGTCACGCCCACGGTGCTGTCGGTCCAGCCGGGGATGGATTCGTAAATCGGTGTACAGCGTGAAATCTCGTCAGCGCCCATCGGCAAGATATCGATATGTTCGCCGTCCAGCTCGTAGCCGACACACAAGAGCAACTCGGTCAAACCGTCCAACACATCGAGCTTGGTGATGCACAAGCCGGTCAAGCCATTGACTTGGGCGCTACGCTTGAGCAAGGCGGCATCAAACCAGCCGCAACGGCGTGAACGCCCCGTGGTGGTGCCCTTCTCGGCACCCACCGTCGACATGTGATAGCCCGGTGTGCCTTCGGTTTCCCAATCCAGCTCCGTAGGGAACGGACCGCCGCCCACGCGAGTGCAATAGGCTTTGGTGATACCCAAGATGTAGTGCAACAAACCCGGACCAACGCCTGCACCGGCAGCGGCGTTACCGGCCACGCAGTTGCTGGAGGTGACGAAGGGGTAGGTGCCGTGATCCACGTCAAGCAAGGTGCCTTGTGCGCCTTCGAACAACAGGTTTGCGCCGGCTTTATGGGCTTCATTCAGCTCGCGTGAGACGTCGGCCACCATTGGCAAGATTTCTTTGGCGTAGGCCATGGCTTCGTTGAAGACGGTGTCGTAATCAATGGCGGGGGCGTGCAAGATGTCGGTCAACACATGGTTGTGCAACTCAAGGTTCTCGCGCAGCTTGGTGGCGAAGCGCTCTGGATGCTTTAAATCTTGCACGCGCAACGCACGGCGGGCAATTTTGTCTTCGTAAGCGGGGCCAATACCGCGGCCAGTGGTGCCGATCTTGGCGGTACCGGCCTTCTCTTTGGCGGCTTCACGGGCAATGTCAATCGCCGCGTGGTAAGGCAAGATCAACGGGCAAGCCTCGCTGATGCGCAAGCGTGAACGGACTTCAACGCCCGCCTTCTCCAAGCCTGCAATTTCTTCGAGCAGTTTGGGGGCTGACAACACCACACCGTTGCCGATGTAGCACTTGACGCCGGGGCGCATGATGCCACTAGGAATCAAGTGCAAAGCGGTTTTCACGCCATTGATGACCAGGGTGTGGCCCGCGTTGTGTCCGCCTTGAAAGCGCACCACGCCGGTGGCAGTTTCAGTCAGCCAATCGACCAATTTGCCTTTGCCTTCGTCACCCCATTGGGTACCGACCACGACGACGTTACGGCCTTTGGTTGCAGCCACGGTTTGTCCTTGGGGTGTGCTCATATCCACTCGATTACTTAAAAAAATTAAAGGGTTTGACCAGCGGGAAGAGCTTGAACTGCCCATTGGCCGGCAACTTCGATCAATTCACGATCGCAGTCAAATTCATCGACTTCACTCTCGTGGCCAGGCATAACGCAGACCACGGTGTCCCCATTGGCACGCAAGGTAGCAATGGCTTCGCGCAAACCTTTGGCGGTTCCCCAAGGCGCACGAATGGCCGCTTTGAGGGCCCGCTCGGGCACCACATTGACCAACTCTTTCAGGTCCAAACTAAATCCTACGGCGGGACGCTTACGGCCAAACACCGCGCCAACTTCGTCATAACGGCCACCGCGGACCAACGCATCACTGGCGCCAGGTACGAAGATGGCAAAACGCACACCACTGTAATAGGCGTAACCACGCAAATCAGCCAAGTCAAAGGTGACGGCGACGCCGCTCAAGTCAGCGGCAATTTGACGCAACTCAGCAAGCGCTTGCAAAACGACAGGCCAAGGGGCAAACGTCTTATCGGCTTGGTCCAGCACCGACGCATCACCGTACAAGCTGACCAAAGCGGTTAGCGCGTGACGCACATGGGGGGGCAGGTCTTGCGTGAGGGCTTGAACACGTGAGGTGTCTTTAGCGGCCAAGGCGCTGTGCAGCGCCTCGCGCGTTTGTGAGGTCAGGGACACGCCGTCGAGCAAGGCGGGCACGATGCGCGCATCGCTCAAATCGACGGTGAATTGGTTGATCGCCACGGCGCTCAGACTGTCAAGCGCCAAATGCAGCACTTCAAGGTCCGCTTCAAGGCCTGCGTGGCCGTAGATCTCAGCGCCGAACTGCAAGGGCTCGCGGGTGGCGAATGGACGGTCTGGGCGGGTATGCAGCACGGGGCCGCAGTAGCACAGGCGCGTCACGCCAGCGCGGTTGAGCAAATGGGCATCAATGCGGGCGACTTGCGGTGTGGTGTCAGCGCGAAGGCCCAAGGTACGACCTGAGAGTTGGTCAACCAGCTTGAACGTTTGTAAATCAAGTGCGCGGCCGGTGCCAGACAACAAGGATTCAAGGTATTCGAGCAACGGTGGCATGACCAGCTCGTAGCCAAAACCGCGTGCTGTGTCCAAATATAGACGACGCAGTTCTTCGATGTGCCGGGCCTCAGAAGGCAGAACATCGGCGATGTGATCCGGCAGAACCCAAGCAGACATGGAATTGAGGGAGGCTGTTAAAACCAAGATTTTACAGGGCTTATCGCCCCTTAACCTTGCCACCACAACATGAATAACCCAATGAGGACGCAGACCAAGCCAAAAAAGCGAATTTGGCCATCATGCAATACCAAGAGCTGTGCCATTTTGTCGCGCCACCCTTGGGGCGACAGGAACGGAAAGATGCCTTCAAAAATCAACATCAAGCCGAACGCCACCCACAGCGTATCGCCGTCAAAACTCATACCCTTGGCCTCTTACTTCTTGGCTGCAGGTGCACTACCGCTGCCGCTGCTACGCAGGGCTTTGAAGAAGTCACTGGAAGGATCGACCACCATCACGTCGCTCTTTTTGCTGAACGTGGTTTTGTAGGCTTCTAAGCTGCGGTAGAACTGGGCGAAGTTGGCGTCGCGACCAAAGGAATCCGCATACAAACGCGCGGCTTCAGCATCGCCCTCGCCTTTGATTTTTTGTGCTTCGCGGTAGGCGTTGGCGACGGTCACTTCACGTTGACGGTCAGCATCGGCGCGGATTTTTTCACCTTCTGCAGCGCCGGTAGAACGCAACTCGTTGGCTACGCGCTTGCGCTCGGCTTCCATGCGGCGATACACAGACTCGGTAATGGCATCCACATAGTCGGTGCGGGTGATCCGCACATCAATCACGTCAACGCCCCAAGGCTTGGCACCTTTGACGGCAGCCAGCACTTCACGCTTGACGCCTTCGAGCAGCTCTTCTCGTTTGAGCGAGAGCAGTTCTTTGACGGTGCGTTTGTTGATTTCTTCTTGGAACGCATTGCGCACGACACGGGCGAGTTGCACAGCGCCGGCGTTTTCATCCAAACCCACGTTACGGATGTATTGCGAGGGGTCAGTGATGCGCCAACGGGCATACCAGTCAATCACAACGCGTTGCTTTTCCGCGGTGAGCATGGGCTCGGTGTCGGCGTTGTCGAGCGTGAGCAAACGCTTGTCGATGTAGCTCACGTTTTGGAAAGGTGGCGGCAGCTTGATGTTGAGACCAGGCTCAGTGATGACGCTTTTGATTTGGCCGAAGGAATACACCACGCCGAACTGGCGTTGATCCACCACAAACAGCGTAGAGCTCAGGATCCCCAAAGCCACCAAGGCGGAGGAAATATATAAACCGATTTTGTTATTTTGCATGTTCGTTCCCTTGATCAACGGCCATCACGGTCGCGGGTGCGGCCATCGCGTGCGCGGGTATCAGCCGCAGCAGCAGGGTTGGTGGGGGTGGTGTTCGCAGCATTGGCGGCGGCATCAACTGCTGCGGCAGCGGGCGCGGCATTGGTCTGACTGCTTTGTTGGATGATTTTGTCCAAAGGTAAATACAAGAGGTTGGAGCCCTGCTTGGTATCCACCAGAACTTTGGTGGTGTTGCTGTAGATTTGCTGCATGGCATCGATGTACAAACGGTCGCGCATGACTTGGGGTGACTTTTGGTACTCTGTCACCAGCGACTTGAAGCGCTGGGCATCGCCCTCGGCCTGAGCAACGATGCGGGCTTTGTAACCATCGGCCTCTTGCTTCAAGCGTGAAGCGGCGCCCACCGCGCGAGGAACCACATCGTTGGCATAGGCTTCAGCCTCGTTCTTGGCGCGTTCGCGTTCTTGACCCGCTTTGAGTACGTCATCAAACGCAGCTTGCACTTGCTCGGGGGGGCGGACGCCGCCTTGTTGCAGGTTGATGCCCACCACTTCGATGCCAACTTTGTATTGATCCAAGATGGACTGCATGATGGTGCGAATGCGTGGACCAATTTGGTCACGCTCATCAGACATCGCCGCATCCATCTTCATCTTGCCGACCACTTCACGCACGGCTGTTTCAGCAGCCTGCACCACGGTGTCGGTCGGGTTCTTGGTTTCAAACAAATAAGCACGGGCGTCCGTCAAACGGTATTGCACGGCAAATTTGATTTCCAAGATGTTTTCATCTTCCGTCAGCATGGCTGATTCGCGCAAACCTGTGGATTTGATGATGTTGTCACGGCCCACATCGACAGATCGAATTTGCGTCACGAAGACCAACTCATTGCGTTGGAACGGATACGGCAAACGCCAATTGAAACCAGCGCCTACGGTGGAGTGGTAACGACCAAATTGGGTGATGACGGCTTGCTGACCTTCTTGCACGATGAAGAAACCGGTGCACATCCAAACAACCAACAACACGGAACCAATCACACCTGCGCCAAAACGAGCAACCTTGAAGTCAGGGCCCTTAGGCGCACCATTGCCACCATTGTTCTGAGGGGGCTCCGAGCCGCCATTGCGGTTACCAAACAAACCCGACAACTTGGTGTTGAAATCGCGCCACAGTTCGTCTAAATCCGGTGGCCCCCCCACACCGGCGGGCGGACGTGGCG
>CAIODK010000038.1 GCA_903856995.1 uncultured Burkholderiales bacterium | reverse complement strand
TGGGTGCGCACAATCACCGGCACGTGTGGGGCGTGTTCTTTGACCCACGCCAACACCTTGAGCGCCGATGGCAGGTCGGGGTAGGTCACGGCCACTGCCGCGGCACGGGCCAAGCCGGCGGACATGAGGCTGGCAAAGCGTGTGGCATCGCCCAGTTCCAAATGATGCCCGCGGTCGCGACCCATTTGTACTTTGTCGGGGTCGGAGTCAAGCGCCACATAGGCGATGTCTTCGAGCTTGAGCAAGTCCACCAAGTTTTGCCCGCTGCGTCCGTAGCCGCAGACGATGACGTGGTTTTCGATCTTCAGCGAGCGCTGTGCCATGCCCGTGAGGGCCAACGATTGCAGCAGCCAGTCGGTGCTGATGAGTCGGTTGACGATGCGGTCGGCGTTCATCACCAAGAACGGTGTGGCGATCATGGACAACACCATAGACGCCAAGATGGGGCTCATCCACGCCGCAGGAATGAGCGAATTTTGCAAACCCAGCGATAGCAACACAAAACCAAATTCACCCGCTTGCGCGAGGTACAGCGCGGTGCGTAGGCTGACACCCGCAGGCGCACCCGTGATGCGGGCCAGCACAAATACCAAACCTGCTTTCAGGAACACCGGCACGAGCGACAGCAACAGCACCCAGCCCCAGCTGTCGATCAGCACTTCCCAATCGAGCTTCATGCCGATGGTGATGAAGAACAAGCCCAGCAACACATCGTGGAAGGGGCGAATGTCTGCCTCCACTTTGTGTTTGAAATCGGTCTCGGCAATCAACATACCGGCCAAGAAGGCGCCCATGGCCAGTGACAAACCAGCCCGCTCGGTGAGCCAAGCCAGCCCCAAGGTCATGAGCAACAGGTTGAGCATGAACAGCTCATCGCTCTTGCGTTTGGACACCACGCGCAGCCATGCGCGCATGACGCGCTGGCCGCCCCACAGCAGCAAGCCCACCAGCGCCGTGGCTTTGAGCATGGCGATGGACAACACGCGCCAAATGTTGTGCTCGCCCATGTCCGCCAGCGCAGGGATGAGGACCAGCAGCGGCACAACCGCCAAATCTTGAAACAGCAACACGCCCATCACGCGTTGGCCGTGCAGTGACTCCAGCTCGACGCGGTCGGCCATGAGTTTGACCACGATGGCGGTGCTCGACATGGCCAAGGCGCTGCCGAGTGCGATGGAGGCTTGCCAGCTCAAGCGCCAGATGTAACCCAACTCTTTGAGCGCAAAGCCCAGCACCACGTTGAACAGCAATGCGCCGATGAGGGTCAGCACGACTTGCCCCAACCCGAGGCCAAAGACCAGCTTGCGCATGCGCATGAGCTTGGGTAGGTTGAACTCCAAACCAATGACGAACATCAAAAACACCACGCCGAATTCAGCCAAGTGTTCAACGGCGACTGAATCGTTGGCCAACGCCAAAGCGTTCGGGCCAATCACCACACCTGCAAACAAATAGCCCAACATGGCGGGCAAATGCAGCAGTCGACATGCCACCACGCTGACCACGGCAGCGCACAAATACAGCAGGGTGAGTTCGAGGGAGGACATGTGTCAATGGTACCGAGCGTTTGTGACAGCGCTTCATGTTGACCTCACATAAACTCAGGTTTTCTCCAGTGAAAACCACTACTTTCCGCCATGCCCCATTCACCACGTCCGGCTTTGTCGGGCCTTCTTCTTGCCGCAGCCGGTGCGATTGCATTCAGCGGCAAAGCCATCATCGTCAAGCTGTCGTATTTGCATGGGGTGGATGCGGTCACGGTCATCATGTATCGCATGTTGTTTGCGTTGCCGTTTTTTATCGCCATGGGCTTGTGGGCCGAGCGCCAAGCCATCGCGCGTGAGAACCCGTTGACGCGTCGGGATGTGTTTGACATCGTGGGCTTGGGTTTTGTGGGCTACTACCTGTCGAGCTACCTCGACTTCTTGGGATTGCAGTACATCACAGCCAGCTTGGAGCGGCTCATTCTGTATCTCAACCCCACCTTGGTGGTGTTGCTTGGCTGGGCGTTTTACAAAAAGCCGATTCATCCCCTGCGCATGTTGGCCATGACCGTGAGCTACAGCGGTGTGATGCTGGTGTTCTCGCACGAGCTGTCGTTTGCTGGAGCCGATGTGGCATTGGGCGCAACCTTGGTGTTTGCCAGCGCGGTGAGCTACGCCATGTATTTGATCTACAGCGGTCAGTTGGTGCAGCGCATCGGCGCTTTGCGTTTGGTGGGATGGGCCACCAGCGTGGCGTGCGTGTGTTGCATTGCGCAGTTTTTGATACTTCGTCCCTTGTCTGCGGCGGCCGTACCTGTTGAGGTGTTGTGGTTGGGCGTGTTGAACGCGGTGGCCTGCACGGTGGCCCCTGTCTTGATGGTGATGATGGCCATTGAGCGCATCGGTGCCGCGCTGACTGCGCAAACTGGCATGATTGGGCCCATGTCCACCATCACCCTTGGGGTGCTGTTGTTGGGTGAGCCGCTCAATGCGTGGATTGGGATGGGTACCCTGCTGGTTGTTGGCGGCGTGTTTATTGTTTCGAAATATGGAGCGAAGTGATGGAATTAGGACTCAAAGGTAAATGGGCGTTGGTCGGTGGCGCAAGCAAGGGCTTAGGCTTGGGATGCGCGCAATCGTTGGCGCGTGAAGGGGCCAACGTGGTCATCGTGGCGCGAGGCGCTGAGGCGCTTGACGCGGCTGCGTCAGAGCTGCGCAAACTTGGCACCACCATCCTGGCGGTGGCGGTGGACATCACCACTCCCGAAGGCCGCGAGGCCATTTGGTCGGTGGTCGATGGCCCTGGTAAAAACTTTGACATCGTGGTGACCAATGCGGGTGGCCCCCCGCCCGGCGACTTCCGCAACTGGGACCGCGACGCGTGGATCAAGGCGCTAGACGCCAATATGCTGACGCCGATTGAGCTCATCAAAGCCACGGTGGACGGCATGGCCGAGCGCAAGTTTGGTCGCATCATCAACATCACCTCGAGCGCGGTGAAGGCACCCATCGACATCTTGGGTCTGTCCAACGGCGCTCGTTCGGGTCTGTCGGGTTTTGTGGCGGGCGTGGCACGCACGGTCAAACTGGCCTCCAATAACGTGACCATCAACAACCTGTTGCCGGGTGCCTATGACACGGACCGACTCAAAACCACCATGAAAGGTGCGTCTGAGAAAACCGGACAGTCCATTGACACCATCGCAGAGGCCCGCAAGAAAACCATCCCCGCGCAACGCTTTGGCAACCCGCAAGAGTTTGGCGACACCTGCGCGTTCCTGTGCTCGGCACAAGCCAGCTACATCACCGGTCAAAACATCTTGACCGATGGCGGGGCATACGCCGGGGCGTTCTAAGCTATTTGCGCGACGACACCACGATGCCGCCGATGATCATCACAAACGCTGCCACGTGAAAGACCTGCGGCAACTCACCAAGTGTGAGTGCTGACAGGGTGGCGGCAAACACGGGTGTGAGGTTGGCAAAGAAGCTGGCGATGTTGGGGCCGACACGTTGCACGCCCAAGCCCCAGCATCGGTAGGCCAACAGCGATGGGCCAACGGCCACATAGACCAAGGCCGCGATCAAGGGCCAGCCCCAGCTGATGTGCACTTCGGTTAGGCCCGTGCTGCCGGCCCATTCAGCGGCGGTGAATGCGCCAGACCAGACCAAGCCAAAGGCCATTTGCGCCATCAAGAAGTAAGCCCAGTTGTTGCGTACTTCGGTGGGCGCTTGTGTGTGCGAAAGCAGCCAGCTGTACCAAGCCCAACACACGGTGGCGATCAGGACAAACACATCCCCAATCACCAAATGCACATTGGCTAAGGCCTGCCAGTCACCACGGCATAACACCAGCAACACGCCAGCGATGGACAACACGGCCCCCAAGATCTGACGCTTGCGCACCACTTGCTTGAAAAAGATCGCCCCCATAGCCAGCATGAAGACGGGCGTACTCGACGCCACCAGCGTGACGTTGATGGGGGTTGAGGTTTGTAGGGCCAAGTACTGCAAGCTGTTGTAGCAGCCCACACCCAATAGACCCAGCAAGCCATAGTGCTTCCAGTGGGGCCAAAGCGGACTGCTGCGCCGCAGCACCTGATGGGCGATGGGCATCAACAGCCCAAACGCCAACACCCAGCGCAGGAAGTTCAGCGTCAGTGGGGGAATGAGGTCATGGACCAGTCTGCCGACGATGGCGTTGCCAGCCCAAAGAAGTGGAGGGACCAATAAAAGCGCCGCTGTACGCGGCGTCAAAGCATGAGGAACAAAAGACATAAGGGCTGCACTTTACCCGAGGGCGAATAACCCAGGTGACATGTGCGCGACCAATTCCATGGCAAGATTCGCTCTCTTAAAGAATTCACACCCATCTGGAGCATCACCCATGACCAAAGCAGTCATCATC
>CAIODK010000037.1 GCA_903856995.1 uncultured Burkholderiales bacterium | reverse complement strand
GCGAGAAACATTGATCGAAGGCGCTTTGCTGACCGTGCTGATCGTGTTCCTATTCCTGAACTCTTGGCGCTCCACCATCACCTCACAACCAAAGTTGGGGTTCAAACTGATGTTGCGCAAAGTGCGAATAGGTATTTCAGCGCCGTCTGCGTCGATGGCGACACCGCAACCATAGGTATGCTCCAAACCCACAACATCGTCTACGTTAGGGTACTTTGGCAGTAGCTCAGTTTTGATTCGCTCGACTGCGAACTCGACCACACCCGACACACATTGCACCGTGGTGGTAATTGCCAAGATATTGCGCGTGCCCACTGAGCCATCAACATTGCGATACCCCTCAAAGGTGTAACCCTCCAGTGGCGGCAACGGCTCAGGCTTGATGGTTGCAATCGGCAAGTTATCTAATTCACGCGCTGATGGCATCTTGAGCAAACGCTCATGCACCCAACTTCCGGCGGGAATATCTTTCAAGGCGTAACCAATCGGAATACCGTAACGCAACACCGCGCTGTCCACCGGCAAATCAACCAAGGCAACTTTATGGCCTTGTGGTACGGGGTCGCGCAAGATCAAGCCGTTGGGCAACACCGTGCCTGCAGGCAATCCGCCGTGGTTGGCCACAATGGCAACGTTGTCGCGCGCCTGCATGCGGATGGTCAATGGGGTCATCAAGGGTCTCCTATCATTCGGCTGAGTACAAAGCCTTTACAAATGCAATGATAGCGGTACCATAGTCAAACACGCAAGAGAAATTCATGAACGACAAAGAAACGCCCAAACGCTCACGCCGCAGCAGTGGTGCGATCACGCTGCGTGATGTGGCCATCCTTGCGGGTGTGGCCCCCATCACCGCGTCACGCGCCATCAACACGCCGAATCAAGTCTCTCCTGAAGTTCTACGAAAAGTACAAGAGGCTGTACAGCGCACGGGCTATGTTCCCAACCGCATGGCAGGTGGCTTGGCCTCTTCGCGCAGTCGCTTGATTGCCGCCGTGGTCCCCAGCACCGTGGTCTCTGTTTTCATGGAAACCATCGAAGCCTTGAACGGCACTTTGTTCGATGCGGGCTACCAGCTGATGCTGGGTCAATCGGGCTACTCTGCAGATCGAGAAGAGTTGTTGCTAGAGGCCATCATTGGCCGCCGGCCTGATGGCATCTTTCTCACAGGTATCCTGCCGCCAGGCAAGGCGCGCACACGCTTGCTGGCATCAGGTATTCCCGTGATCGAAACTTGGGATTTAACCCCTACGCCCATTGACATGCTGATTGGCTTCTCCCATTCGGACATCGGGCGAGAAGTGGCTAAATTCTTAATGGACAAAGGTTACAAAAAATTTGCCATCGTGCACGCCGAGGATGAACGCGCCGGCCGTCGAACCGTGGCCTTTCGTGACGCGGTGGAACAGCAAGGCTTGCCGCCCGTATTCATCGCCAATGTAGGAGCCTCACGTTCGCTCAAAAGTGGCCGCGAAGCGTTCACGCGCATCTTGGCCGAAGCCCCTGACGTGCAAGCCGTGTTTTGTAGCTCCGACTTATTGGCCTTGGGCGTGATGACCGAAGCCCGCGCCCGCAACATCAACGTCCCCAAAGACATCGCTGTCATGGGGTTTGGCGATGTGCCGTTTGTGGCTGACATGGTGCCTGCGCTCACCACCGTCCGCATCAATGGTGAGCAAATTGGCACGCTAGCAGCTCGGTTTTTGATGGACAGAGCGGAGGGCCGCGAGGTCAGCCCAGGCATCGTTGACGTCGGCTTTTCGATCATTGAGCGCGATAGCACAGCACTAGTGAAAACCCCAAGACAAAAGCATTGACTGCCAGTTTTTACGTGGTTATCATGCTTTTATTAAGTTTGGTAGCGCTACCAAATTATCAGGGATTCAACACCGACTTCTACGTAAAGCGACTCTTATGGCATCTCCCACTTCACACATGTACTCCCGCTTGCTATTGACTGGGGCAGCTGGGGGCTTGGGCCGCGTGTTGCGACCCCGTCTGAAAACACGTTGCGATGTCCTTCGAGTCAGCGACTTGGGTGATTTAGGCAATGCTGCCGCAGGCGAAGAGCTCATGCCTGTCGCATTGCAAGACCGCCCTGCGGTGTTCAAACTGCTCGAGGGCGTGGACGCCGTGGTGCACTTGGGTGGCATCTCAACGGAGCAACCGTTTGACGACATCGTCCAAGCCAACATCATTGGTGCATACAACTTGTACGAAGCCGCTCGCACGCATGGCACGCGCCGCATCGTGTTCGCCAGCTCCAACCACGTCACAGGGTTTTATCGCCAAGACGAGGTGGTCGACCCCACCATGCCAGTGCGGCCCGACGGCTATTACGGACTTAGCAAAGCGTTTGGCGAAAACCTCGCTCGCTTCTACTTTGACCGATATGGCATCGAAACCGTGTGCTTACGCATCGGCTCCTCATTTCCAGAGCCCAGAGATCGCCGCATGCTGGCCACCTGGATGAGCTACGACGACCTCGAGCGTTTGGTCATCGCCAGTCTCAGCTCACCCGTGGTGGGCTACAGCGTGATTTACGGCATGTCCGACAACAACCATACGTGGTGGGACAACACCCCAGCCAGACACATCGGCTACCGCCCACAAGACAGCTCGGAGCCTTTCCGCGCAGCGGCTGAAGCCAAGCAACCCACACTCGATTTGAATGACCCCGCCGTGATTTTCCAAGGCGGTGGTTTTGTCAAAGCTGGACCTTTCTGAATTTCTAACCACAACAGGAGATACCCATGAACCAACGTTCAAATTTACTCAAGACCTTGGTCGCTGTCGCGGCAACCTCGTTGTTTGCGATAGCATCAAACGCCACAGAATTCCGCTCCTCTGACATCCACCCCGACGACTACCCGACCGTGCAAGCCGTGCGCCACATGGGCGAAGAGTTGAGCAAAGCCACCAATGGCAAGCACAGCATCAAAGTATTCTCAAAGTCGGCTCTCGGCAACGAGAAAGACACGATTGAGCAAACCAAGCTCGGCGCCATCGCCATGACCCGCGTGAACGTGGCTCCCATGAACAACATCTGTGCAGCCACCATGGTTCCCACCATGCCGTTCTTGTTCCGCTCTACCGATCACATGCGTAAAGTATTGGACGGTGCGATCGGCGAAGAAATCTTGAAAGACTGCGAAGCACAAGGCTTTATCGGTTTGGCTTTTTATGATTCCGGTGCACGCTCGATCTACACCGTGAAAAAGCCCATCAAAACTTTGGCCGATGCCAAAGGCTTGAAGGTGCGCGTTCAGCAAAGCGATTTGTGGGTTTCATTGCTAGAAGCGATGGGCGCCAACGCCACGCCAATGCCTTATGGCGAGGTCTACACAGCACTGAAGACCGGCTTGGTCGACGCAGCTGAAAACAACTACCCCTCTTACGAGAGCTCACGTCACTTCGAAGTCGCCAAGTACTACAACAAGACCGAACACTCGATGGCGCCTGAAATCTTGCTGTTTTCTAAGAAAGTTTGGGACACACTGTCTGCCGAAGAGCAAAAGCAAATCCGTACTGCCGCCAAAGAGTCTGTGGTCTACATGCGTAAGCTGTGGGATGAACGCGAAACCAAATCGCTCGCCATCGTCAAAGCGGGTGGTGCTGAAATCATCGACGTAGACAAAGCCAGCTTCCAAGGAGCCATGAAGCCTGTGTATGACAAGTTCTTGAAGGATCCAAAACTTCAAGACATGGTCAAACGCATCAACGCGGTCAAATAAGAAGTCATCCATGTACACACGTTTTTGTGCCGCCCTCGCGCGGCTTAGTTTGAAGGTAGGTGTAGGCGGCTTAGTGCTGCTGATCGCCGCCGTGCTCTACCAAGTCATTGGCCGCTATGTGTTCAACGACACGCCCACTTGGGCGGAGAGTGGCGCTGTGTTGCTCGTCCTCTACGTGACCATGCTCGGCATGGCCGTGGGGGTACGAGATGCGGGCCACATTGGTTTGGAATCTTTGTTGGTGCTCGTGCCTGAAAGCGTGCGCCTAAAGATGGAGCTGCTGATCCACGCCTTGGTATTGGTATTTGGTGTGGTGATGGCTTACAACTGCGCCGTGTTGGCACAAAGCGTGTGGGATTACAAAATTCCAACCCTCGGTCTATCCGAGGCCTTCAAATACGCACCACCTGCGATAGCCGGTGCGTTGATTGCCTTGTTTTCTTTAGAGCACATCATCGCCTTGTTGAGCGGTGAAGAGGTGGAGCCAGCATGGCATTGACGATTCTTTGCGTGAGCTTCACGCTTTTGTTGCTGCTGGGCGTACCCGTGGCTTTTTCTATTGGCTTGTCTTCTTTGGCGACGCTGTTGTTTGAAGGCCTACCCCTAGCTGTAGGTTTTCAACAAATGATTTCGGGTATGAATCCGTTCTCATTCCTTGCAATTCCTTTCTTCATCTTTGCCGGTGAAATCATGATGTACGGCGGCATTGCCGACAAGATTGTGGATTTCGCCAAGTCCCTCGCCGGCCATGTGCGCGGCGGTTTGGGCATGAGCAACGTGCTGGCTTGTACCTTGTTTGGTGGTGTGTCAGGCTCACCCGTGGCGGACGTCTCGGCGATGGGTGCTGTGCTGATTCCACAAATGAAAAAAGCGGGCTACGACGCTGACTACGCCGTCAACGTCACCACGCACGCGTCCTTGGTAGGTGCGCTGATGCCAACCAGCCACAACCTCATCATCTTCACGCTGGCAGCCAGCGGCAAGGTGAGTATTGCGGCCTTGATTTTGGCGGGCATCGTGCCAGCCATTTTGCTGACGATTTGTAACTTGATCGCGGCCTATGCCGTAGCTGTCAAGCGTGGCTACCCTGCTGGCACATTCCCCGGTTGGGCCGTTGTGGGTCATTCGTTTGCGCAATCATTACCCGGTTTGTTTGTGGTCGTCATCATCATCGCAGGCATTTTGTCTGGCGCTTTTACAGCGACCGAGTCCGCCTCTGTGGCGGTGATTTGGGCTTTGTTCTTGGCAACCATGGTTTACAAGAAGCTCACCCGTGACCAGTTCTTGAAAGCTGCGGCCAAAGCCGT
>CAIODK010000036.1 GCA_903856995.1 uncultured Burkholderiales bacterium | reverse complement strand
TGGCGATTGACCGCATTGACGCCGAAATGAAGCAAATTGCCGAGTCGCCGCCCGACGCTGACGTGGGCCAGCGCTACCGCGCCATGAAGGACCGGCGCGAGCCGCTGGCCGCGCGGCTGGAGGCCTTGATTAGAAAAATGTCAGAAAAGGTATAATCCGTTTTTTCTCGGCAAGAGCGACAGCAGCACCTCCGGACTTCCGGCCACGCAGTGACACCGATCACCCAGGCCACCCTTCCGCAAGGACTGCAAACCAAATGTTCGCCCGTACACCTTGCCGGTTGAATTTCCCTACTTCGATCCCATTTGCTTTTTCGCCCCAGGCGCCTTACCGGCCTCCAAGCCGGTGGCTGCTGTCCGATCCGTTTGTTTTTTTGTGGTTCCAAGGTTCACTATGCCCGCATCCAAATCCGCCAAGCCCGTTCAGCCCGCAGCCAAAGCCGTCGCTAAACCGACGGCCAAAACGGCGGTGAAACCTGTTGCGAAAACACCTGTGAAAACAACAGCAACTGCAACTGCAAAAACAACTATCAAAGCGGCAGCCAAGCCCAGCGCCAAAGCGCCGCCCGCTGCCCTAGCCCCCGCTGCGCCCCCCAAGAAAGTGAAACCCGTGTCCCTCTCCAAAGCTGAACTCCAGGCCGCTGCCGACGCCTTGCTCAACCAGGCCAAGCCGGCCAAAACCAAAGCAGCGCCCAAGCCCGCTGCAAAAGCCACAGCCCCGGCGACTGACGCCAAGCCATCCAGCAAGACCGCTGCCGCCAAGCCCGCAGCCAAACCGGCTGCCAAAGCCGCAGAAAAAACCGCAGTAAAAGCGCCGGCCAAAGCCGCAGGCAAGCCCGCTGCAAAAACGGCTGCCAAGGCCAAAGCCAAGCCCGCCGTGAGCGTCGACGACGCCGACCTGTCCGACATTGAATCCGAGTTGGAAGCCGAGCCGGTGGCCGCCAGCGCCACAGGCGAAAAGGTCAAGCCTTTGCGCATGAAAATCAGCAAGGCCAAAGAGCGCGCCTTGATGAAGGAGTTCGGACTCGAAGAAACCATCCTGTCTGAAGAAGAAAAAACCAAGCGCCGCCTGGCCTTTGTGGCCCTGATCAAACTTGGTCGCACGCGCGGCTACCTGACGCACGGCGAAATTTCTGACCACTTGCCCGGCAAGCTGGTAGACGCCGAAACGCTTGAAGTCGTGATTTCCATGCTCAACGACATGGGTGTGGCCGTCTACGAACAAACCCCTGACGCCGAAACCCTGCTGCTGAACAACAACGTGGCCACAGCGGCTACCGAGGCGGAGGCCGAAGAAGAAGCCGAAGCGGCGCTGTCCACCGTGGACAGCGAGTTTGGCCGCACCACTGACCCAGTGCGCATGTACATGCGCGAAATGGGCACGGTTGAATTGCTGACCCGCGAAGGCGAGATTGAGATTGCCAAGCGCATCGAAGGCGGCCTGATGGCGATGATGGAGGCGATCTCTGGCTCGCCCGCCACCATTGCAGAAATCTTGCGCCTGGGCGAAGAAATCCGCGAAGGCAAAGTGGTGATCACCACCATTGTTGACGGCTTTTCCAACCCCAACGAGGCCGACGACTATGTGGCCGAAGAAGACTTTGACGAGTTTGACGCCGACGATGACGACGACGGCAAAGGCGGCTCCAAGGCGCTGACCAAAAAGCTCGAAGAGCTCAAGCGCGAAGCCCTGATCCGCTTTGACCACCTGCGCGAGCTGTTCGAAAAGATGCACGGCATCTATGACAAAGAAGGCCACGGGTCGCCCAGCTACATGAAGACGCAAAAGCTGCTCAGCGAAGAGCTGATGACCATCCGCTTTACCGCCAAGGCGATTGAGAAGCTGTGCGACATGGTGCGCGGCCAGGTGGATGACATCCGCAAGAAAGAACGCGAACTGCGCCGCATCATTGTGGACAAATGCGGCTACAGCCAAGACAACTTCATTGCCGACTTCAGCGGCCGCGACAAAAACGGCAACAAGGTGGCCAGCCAGCTGCTCAACCTGAAGTGGATCGAAAAGCAAGCCGCTGCAGGCAAGCCCTGGAGCACGGTGATGGCGCGCAATATTCCGCCAGT
>CAIODK010000035.1 GCA_903856995.1 uncultured Burkholderiales bacterium | reverse complement strand
GTCGCGCCTTCGGTTAAATCGCCGAGCACGAGATAAAGCGATGCAGCCAAGACCAACAAGGCAAACATGGGTTCGCGCAACAAGCCCACAAGCCGTCGTAAAAATGTGCGTCTGTGCGCGGCCTCCAATTCATTCGGGCCATCCGACATCAGCTGCTGCTTTGCCTGCGCTTGGGTCAAACCAACGGGGGAAGTGTTTGGCACAACAGGCGTCCTCACGAAGCCAACAAGGCGGTCAAAGCACCGACCCCAACGGGAGGGTGGGCTAAAAATGGAATCACAAAAAGTCGTTCTGACAAACCATTGGCGATGCGTTGCATTTGTGTTCTCTCTCCCTCAAGCCTCGACAGCAGCAACGGGTCTTGCGGCTTCGCCGCCAACACCGATCGGTTCATCACCCACGCATAGGGCTCAATCTTGGCGCGCCTCAAATCGGCCTGGAGCGCGGCCGCTTGCGACACCGGCGTCACCTCCGGCAAGGTGACCAGAATGATCCGTGTGTAATTGGGATCTTGCATTCGCATCAGCGGCGTCACCAAGTTCACCGAACTGCCAGCCCGCTTTTCAAACGTGCTGAGCATTTGTCGGTGGTAAGCACCGGCAGCATCCATCAGCAACAAAGAGTGCCCCGTGGGCGCCGTATCCAGCACAACGAACCCCCTCTGCGCTTGCGCCACGATATGCGAGAAGGCATGAAACACAGCCACCTCTTCCGTGCATGGGGATTGCAAGTCTTCCAACAACAAGGCCTTTTCGTTGTCATCCAAACCCGTGCTTTTGGCAGACATGATCTTGTCGATGTATTTTTGGGTCTCAACCTTTGGGTCAATGCGGCTGACTTGCAAACCTGCAACGGCCCCGCCCAAGGTTTGTGACACATGTGCCGCTGGATCCGTGGTGCTGAGATGCACTGATTTCCCCAATTGCACCAACCCCAAAGCCAAAGCTGCAGCAACCGTGGTTTTACCCACACCGCCCTTGCCCATCACCATGATCAACCCCTGGTCTTGCTTTGCCAATTCGGCAACCAACGCGGCCAAGTGAGGGGTACTCATGTCGACTGAAGCCGTCAAGACAGGCGTCAGCTCAGAAGGCGAGTCCGACAACAAGGCCCGCAAAGCAGGTAAACCCACCGAATCCAAACAGCGCAAGGGAACCTCCTCAATGGGTAAGCCTTGCAAGGCCAAAGGCATATGCCGCATGGCAAGACGTCCCTGCTCTTCAATGGCTTGCGCAATTTTGTCTTCCCTCATTGTTCGATGGAACACGCCATTGACGATCAGGCGTTGGTTCGACAACCCAAGCACCCTTAACTCCTCACTCGTGCGCGCCGCTTCAGACAAGGCGCTACCTTCTGGCCTTGCCACCAACATCACCGAGGTCAAACTTGAATCACTCAAGGCGCGCAAGGCTTGGTTGAACCGCTCCTCTTGCATCTTTAAACCGGAATGAGGTCCGAGGCAAGAAGCGCCACGGTCATTACCGGCCAAAAAGCCACTCCAAGCTTTGGGCAAACTCAAAAGTCGCAACGTGTGTCCACTGGGTGCTGTGTCAAACACCACGTGATCGTAGGGTTCGGACTGATCAGCCAATAAACTTGAAAACTCATCGAATGAAGCGATTTCGGTCGTGCAAGCCCCTGAGAGTTGCTCCAACACAGTAGAGCGCTCTTGCTCACTTGCCTCAACGCCCATTTGATCCAACACGCGCAGACGATATGCCTGCGCCGCATCATCGGGGTCAATATTGAGTAACGATAGACCCGCCACACCGGGCACATCCGTGGGATGGTTGCTTAGCGTAACGCCCAACATCTCATCCAAATTAGAGGCTGCGTCCGTACTCACCAACAAAACACGCCTGCCTGCATCTGCCAAGTAAATAGCTGTCGCAGCAGACAGCGATGTTTTACCGACCCCCCCCTTGCCTGTGAAAAACAGAAATCGTGTGGGATGCAAAAGCCAGTTCATCATGCGTAAAACCCAAAGTCGTAGACAAAAAATCAATCTACCTTCATTGCACACGTCTGTCTATGCGCTAAGTCACGTCGTCCTAAAAATCGTAATTTTTGACGGCGTGTTTGTGGCATATGATTTAATTTAATCCCAACCCGATCACCCCCTCAAGCCCACGCCATCATTTATGCCTCGAATTCAATTAGGCGCTTCGCTCTCTGAAAAGCTAGCCCAGTCATTGGAAAAAAGCATTCGAAGCAAGAAGCTCAGGACCGGCGAAAAGTTACCCACCGAAAACGCCTTGGTGGAAATTCACGGCGTCAGCCGCACGGTCGTACGAGAAGCTTTTTCTCGTTTAAAAACTCTGGGGCTGATCGAAACGCGCCAAGGCTCAGGCGCCTTTGTCAAAGAGCCGCCGCCCCCCGAGGCAAGCAAACTCAAACTCATTCCCGATGGCTCGGTGGATGCCGTGTTGAAAGTTGTCGAAGTTCGACGCGCGTTAGAAGCTGAGTCAGCAGCCCTCGCCGCAGAACGTCACAACACCAAAGACCTCCAAAAAATCAAACAAGCGATGCGGGCGCTAGACAAGGCCGTCGCGGGCGGCGGCGACGGGGTGAGTGAGGATGTCGCTTTTCATGCGGCCATTGCACAAGCGGCTGGCAATCCGTTTCTTTTAGACACTTTGGCGTACCTGAACCAGTTTCTTGAAAACGCCACGCGCGTAACGCGCGCCAACGAAGCCACACGCAAAGACCTAGGCGACGATGTGCGCGACGAACATCTGGCCATCGTGCAAGCCATTGAAGCCGGTGACGCCCAGGCCGCACGCCAAGCCGGCACGCAACACATGGTGAATGCGGCCAAACGCATAGGCCATGCCGACCCAGCCTTCTGGCGCTCCCAAGGACTCGCACTGGCGAACCGATTGCGCGCAGACTTAGACGTTAAAAAACTCAAAGAATAAGAACGTCCTCCGAGGGTTACCCCTAGCTTAGAGCGTCTTTTAAGCCAAGATAATTTGTCGTACAACCAGACAGCATTGAAGCCAACTGGTTGACGCCAACAATCCTCAGGAGACAAGATGTCAAAGAATTTCCTCAGCTCAAAGTGGGTCATCGCCCTCGCTGCCACAGCGGCTTTTGCTGCCTTTCCCACGCAAGCTCAAACCGTTCTAAAAATTGGTCACGTGCTGGCCAAAGGCTCGCACTACGACGTGGGCGCAAACGTGTTCTGCGAAAACGTGGAAAAGAACACCCAGGGTCGCTATAAATGTCAGGTCTACCCTGCCAGCGCCCTGGGCGGCGAACGCGAGGAAGTCGAGGCTGTGCAAATTGGTACGCAAGATTTCGTCATCACATCGACCGGACCCGTCGGCAACTTCGTACCGGAAATGAAGATTGTGGATGTCCCCTTCTTGTTCCGTGACTATGCGCACGCACGCAAAGTGTTGGACGGCAAGATTGGTCAAGACATGTTGGCCAAATTCAACAACCACGGTTTGGTGGCTTTGGCTTGGAGTGAAAACGGCTTCCGTCACATGACAAACAACAAACGCGCCATCGTCAGTGCCGCAGATGCCAATGGTTTAAAAATGCGCACCATGGAAAACAAAGTGCACATGGAAGGCTACCGCGCCTTTGGCATTCAACCCACGCCGATGGCGTTTCCCGAAGTGTTTGGTGCTTTGCAACAAGGTGTAGTTGACGGTCAAGAAAACCCCATTCCCGTCATCTTGGCGTCCAAGTTTTCACAAGTGCAAAAACATTTGTCTTTGACTGGCCATGTCTACTCACCCGCCCTGATCCTCAGTTCGCCGCGCATCATGAACAAGCTCAGCGAAGCTGACAAAAAAGTGTTCATGGATGCCGCCAGCAAGAGCGTTGCAGCGACACGTAAAAAGGTCAATGACGACGAAGCCAACGGCATCGCGCAACTCGAACGCGAAGGCATGCAAGTGGTTAAAAATGTGAACGGCGCTAGCTTCCGTGACTCACTCAAAGGACCCTACGCCAACTACGCCAAAGAATTTGGCGCAGACAACATTGCGGCTATCCAGGCTGTGAAGTAATCGGCATTTCAACCACCTCTCAGCGAGCCAGAGCTCTGGCTTGCTGAACTTGGGACTCCCCATGAAATCTTTCGAAAAATACCTCATGGCCGCCAACCGCGGCGTGATGATTGCATTGCTCGCCACCATGGCGGTCATCATCTTCGCCAACGTGGTGTTGCGCTACTCCACCAACCAATCTATCGAATGGGCCGAAGAAGTCGCTCGTTATTTGATGGTCTGGCTCACGTTTCTAGGTGCAGGCCCCGTGCTGCGCTACGGTGGTCATATTGCGGTTGAAAACTTTCAAGACAGCTTACCCATAGCTTGGGCGCGCGCCGTCCGCGTTGTGATCGCACTGATGTTGACGGGCTTCTTTGGTTTCATCGTTTGGTATGGCGTGATCTATGTGGACCGCGTGCAATTCCAAATGACCCCCACCACACAAATTTCTATGTCATGGGTCTATGCATCCATGCCCGTCGGTGGCGTCTTGCTACTCGCGCATTGGCTTCTCATTGTTCGCGATTACGTGCTGACACGCACCTTCGCATCCGATTCACATTTCGACGCTACTGCCAGCGCATCCCTATGAGCCTCAGTTTAATTCTCCTCCTCAGCTGCTGCTTTTATCTCACGATAGGCTTACCTGTTGCGTTTGCATTAGGTTTCTCAACCCTGACAGCGCTGATCTTCGGCGCCGACTTCCCACTTTTCGTTTTGCTCAAGCAAACCTATGAAGGAGTGGACAGCTTCCCCTTGATGGCTGTGCCATTCTTCATCTTGGCTGCCGAGCTCATGAGCGGCGGCTCACTCACCGAAGTGCTGCTGAAGTTTGCGGCCCAATTTGTGGGTCACAAGCGCGGAGGATTGGGCTACACCAACGTCGTGTCGCTCACCTTCTTTTCTGGCATTTCAGGCTCCGCCTTGGCGGATGCTGCAGGCCCTGGCTCCATGATGATTCGCATGATGGCCAAGGCCGGCTACGACCGTTCTTATGCGGCAGCCCTCACGGCGGCAACCGCCATCGTCGGCCCCATCATTCCGCCTTCCATCATCATGATCATTTATGCGTTGCAAGATGAGCGCGTGTCTGTTGGTGCGCTCTTTGTGGCGGGCTTCATCCCAGGCATCTTGATTGCGGCTGGCATGGCGGCCGTGAACTGGCACGTCTCCAAACAGCGCAACTACAAGGGCATCCCCGGCAACGAAACTTTTGCCGAGAAGATGCTGGTCACTTGGAAAGCCATCCCTGCCCTCATGTTGCCTGTGATTATTTTGGGTGGCATGCGCGCGGGCTGGTTCACACCGACTGAAGCGTCCGTCGTGGCGGTGTTCTACGCCTTGGTCTGCGGCAAGTGGATTTACCGCACCTTAGAGTGGAAAGCTGTGCCTGACATCTTGTCTCGCTCTGCGTTGATGACTGCTTCGGTGCTGATCATCATTGGTACGTCCAATGCGTTTGCATGGATCTTGACCATCGATGGCCTGCCTATCAAGCTGGCTGAATGGATGGGCTCGCAAGACATGTCGGCCTTCACCTTCTTGATCGCCGTCAACATCTTCTTGCTGATCTTTGGCATCTTCATTGAGCCACTGCCAGGTGTGATGATTTTGGTACCTATCTTGGCGCCTGTGGCGGCCAAGCTTGGCATTGATCCCATTCACTTCGCGATGGTGGTCATCTTCAACTTGACGTTAGGCATGATCACCCCGCCGGTCGGAGGCTTGCTGTTTGTCACGTCGAACGTCTCCAAAGTTCCGCTGGATGCGCTCACCCGAGAACTCAAGCCCTTCCTGATCGCGCATGCCGTCATCTTGGCCATCCTGACCTTCATTCCTGCACTGAGCACATGGGCACCCCACGCCTTTGGCTTCCAATAAATACAGGATCTACTTATGACAACAACCCACCAAACCCCGCTGTCAGTCGGCGTGATTGGCCTTGGCGCGATGGGCCTCGGCATGGCCAGCTCGCTGCGTCGTGTAGGCCATCATGTCAGCGTGTGCGACGTGCGTCTCGAAGCGGCCGAAGCTTTCGCCAAGAACGGCGGAACAGCTTGCAAAACGCCATCCGAATTAGCTCAAGTCGCGGACATCATCGTCAGTGTCGTCGTCAACGCAGACCAAACCGAGCAAATCTTGTTTGGTGAGCATGGCGCCGCGCCTCACATGAAACCAGGAACCTTGTTCATCATGTGCTCCACGGTCGCTCCTAGCTGGTCTGTGGCTCTTGAGAAACGCTTGAACGATCTAGGCTTCCTGTATTTGGATGCCCCCATTTCAGGAGGCGCAGCCAAAGCAGCATCCGGTGAAATGACCATGATGACGTCCGGTCAAGCCGCTGCCTATGCCAAAGCAGGCAACACGTTAGAAAGCATGGCCGCCAAGGTTTACAAACTCGGCGATCGCGCGGGCTACGGCAGCAAGGTCAAAATCATCAACCAACTGCTGGCCGGAGTACACATTGCCGCCGCAGCCGAAGCCATGGCACTGGGATTGCGTGAAGGCGTGGAGGCAGATGCCTTGTATGAAGTCATCACCCACAGCGCGGGCAACAGCTGGATGTTTGAAAACCGAATGGCGCACGTGCTCAAGGGCGACTACACACCGCTGTCCGCGGTCGACATTTTTGTGAAAGATTTGGGCCTCGTGCTGGACACCGCACGCGCCACCAAGTTCCCGCTGCCCTTGTCTGCAACGGCACATCAAATGTTCATGCAAGCCTCAAGCGCTGGACATGGGCGCGAAGATGACGCTGCTGTGATCAAAATCTTCCCCGGCATCGCGCTACCCCAAAGTTAATTCAGTCAGATGACACACGTTTCGAAAAAACCGTTGCTCGGCTGCATTGCTGACGATTTCACAGGCGCAACGGACCTGGCCAACAACTTGGTTCGCGCGGGCATGCGCACGGTGCAAACCATTGGTATCCCCTCGGATGCAGACGCCATTGATGCAGACGCGATCGTGGTGGCACTCAAGTCACGCACCGTTCCCGTAGAAGAAGCCATCGCCCAATCGTTGCAAGCGTATGCATGGCTCAAGGCACAAGGTGTCGAGCAAATTTATTTCAAATACTGCTCGACCTTTGACTCCACACCCAAAGGCAACATCGGCCCAGTGACTGAAGCTTTGATGGATGCCATCTACGGTCCTGGCCAAGGCTTCACCATTGTTTGCCCAGCCTTTCCTGAAAACAACCGCACCATTTTCAAAGGCCACTTGTTTGTGGGTGATGTCTTGTTGTCGGACAGCGGCATGCGTCACCATCCCTTGACCCCCATGACCGATGCCAACCTCGTGCGTGTCATGCAATCTCAAACCCAGCGCAAAGTCGGGCTCGTCGAACAGTCGTGCGTCGCCGCTGGCCCCGATGCCATACGCGCCCGCTTCCTCGCTTTGCAAGCCGAAGGCGTGGGCGTCGCCGTGATGGATGCCACCAGCAACCAAGACCTGCACAACATGGGCGAAGCCCTGGCAGGCATGCCACTCATCACCGCGGGCTCGGGTGTGGCGATTGGTTTGCCTCACAACTGGAAAGTGCGCGGCGTGTTGCAAGCCAATGCCCACGCCGATACGCTCCCCCCCGCCAAGGGCTACCAAGCCGTGGTGTCTGGCAGCTGCTCGGTGGCGACCAACGCACAAGTGCTGCATTGGCGCCAAGCCGGGCAACCGGCCTTCCCTGTGGATCCATTGGCCATCGCTTCAGGCACCGATGTGGTTCAACAAGCATTGGACTGGGCCATTCCGCAACTCAAAAATGGCCCTGTCCTGATTTATGCAACCGCGGAACCGACCGCCGTCAAAGCCATTCAAAACCAGTTGGGCGTCGCGCATGCGGGCGAATTGGTTGAGCAAGCTCTGTCCAACATTGCCAAAGGTTTGGTCCAAGCTGGCGTGCGTCAACTCGTGGTGGCCGGTGGTGAAACCTCTGGCGCGGTGGTGCAAGCACTCGACGTCGAACGCATGGTGATTGGCCCCCAAATTGACCCAGGTGTGCCATGGACATCGGTCACGTCCAAGGTCTGTGGTGACGATACCGTTCACGTAACCCTCAAATCAGGCAACTTCGGAACGAATGATTTTTTTGCAAAATCTTTCTCTTTATTGAAAGCTGCATGAACATGGACGAACACGAATCCCGTCACGAAATTTGTCGCATTGGTGCCTCGCTCTATGCACGTGGCTATGTGCATGCCAGCGCAGGCAACATCAGCGTCAAGTTAGATGACGGCAGTTTTTTAATCACGCCCACCGACGCATGCTTGGGCAACTTGGATGCGAATGCCCTCGCGCATGTCAGCGCCAACGGCGAACAGCTCAGCGGTCAACGTGCATCCAAAACTTTGACGGTTCACCAAAGCATTTACGCAGCAACCCCACAAGCACGCTGCGTGATTCACACCCATGCCACACATTTGGTGAGCCTCACCCTTGCAGGCGTGTGGACCCCCTCTGACATCTTGCCCCCAATCACCCCCTACTACGTGATGAAAGTTGGCCATGTTCCACTCATCGCCTATCAGCGTCCGGGGGCTCCAGGCGTTGCAACCGAAGTTGCGCAACGCATCGCACAAAGCACAGCCAATCAAAAAACCATTCGCGCAGTGATGCTCGAACGCCTCGGCCCGATGGTCTGGCACCAATCACCAGCCGAAGCCAGCGCCGTACTCGAGGAACTTGAAGAAACGGCCAAACTCTGGCTGATGTCTGACCGCAAGGCCACCGCCTTGAGCGACGCACACATTGACGAACTCAGAGCGACCTTTGGCGCTCTTTGGTAACCCCTACTTAAATCAAATACACGACCATGCCACGCTTTGCCGCCAACCTCAGCATGCTCTACAACGAGCACGAATTCCTTGACCGCTTTGCCGCAGCCGCCAAAGACGGATTCACAGCTGTCGAATACTTATTCCCCTACGCCTTTGATGCCAAAGTCTTGCGTCAATGCCTAGACGACCACGGCTTGCAACAAGTCCTCTTCAATGCCCCGCCCGGTGATTGGGACGCGGGTGAACGTGGCTTGGCTTGCTTGCCCGGACGCGAGAACGAGTTTCAAACTGGATTCCTCAAAGCCTTGGACTATGCCAACACGCTGGATTGCCCACGCATCCATGTCATGGCAGGCTTGATACCCAACGGCGCAGACCACAAGACGTTAGAAAAAACATACATTCAAAACATCGCATGGGCGGCAACTCAAGCCCAAAAAACTAGCCGCGATGTGTTGATTGAACCCATCAACACCCGAGACATTCCTGGCTTCTTCTTGAACTACCAAGAACAAGCGCACAACATCGTTCAGCGCATTGGTGCGTCGAATCTGAAAGTACAAATGGACCTGTACCACTGCCAAATCATGGAGGGCGACTTGGCCACCAAGATTCGCAAGTACCTGCCAACAGGACGCGTCGGTCATTTCCAAATCGCAGGTGTGCCAATGCGCCACGAGCCAGACTTGGGGGAACTCAACCATCCCTACCTCTTTGCTGTGATTGACGAAGTTTCCGCCGCTTGCGGCTGGGAAGGTTGGATCGGGTGCGAATACCGCCCCGCTAGGGGTGCTGTGGCTCATGGCACACACGATGGTTTGGGTTGGTTACATCAGCAGGAATAAATCATGAAAAAAATCGGAATGATCGGCATTGGCATGATGGGCCATGGCATTGCCAGTAATTTGGTCAAGCACGGCCACCCGTTGTCCGTGTTGGCGCACGCAGGCAATCAACCCATCGACGCCTTGATTGCTCAAGGTGTTCAGACCTTCCTCACACCCCAAGCACTTGCGGCACATTCAGACATCATCATCTTGTGTGTCACCGGTACGCCACAAGTCGAAGCCGTGCTGTTGGGTGAAGACGGTGTATTGAGCGGCATGCGTCCTGGCACCACGGTCATCGACTGCTCCACGGCCGTGCCCGCTTCAACGGAAAAAATTGCGCAGGCAGTGATGGCAAAGGGCGGGTTCTTTCTAGACGCCCCCATGACCCGAACCCCTAAAGAAGCGGCCGAAGGTCGGCTGAATTTATTGGTGGGCGGCGACGCTGAGCTGTTCGCCAGCTGCCGTCCCATCTTGGCGTGCTTTGCTGAAAACATCGTGCATGCAGGGCCCGTCGGAGCTGGGCATCGCATGAAGCTGCTACACAACTATGTCTCGCTCGGCTCTGTGGCTTTGTTGGCGGAAGCCGCCGCATGCGCACAAGTGAGTGGCGTCAACGCACAAACATTCATCGATGTGCTGACGATAGGCGGCGGTTGGGGCGCAGCGCTGGAACGCCTCAAACCATTTCTAACCCAACAAGACAGCTCGGGTTTGCGCTTCACGCTCTCCAATGCGCTCAAGGACTTGAGCTACTACAACGAGATGGCTGAGAACATGCACGCCGACCATACGGTGGCATCTGCCGTTCAATCCACATTGAAGATGGCCTGTGATGAAGGTAAGGGAACGCTCCTGATGCCTGAGTTGGTTGACATCATGGCAGCTCGAAAACCATAAACCCGATTGCTCGATAGACGCCACGATGACTTAACTTGGAATTTTTTGGCTAGAAAAGGGGTAAGCATGTTTAGATTTATCACACTCTGTTTGTCTGTATTTTTGTACGCGCAGATGCCTGTCGCAACTGCCCAAACCTTCCCGAATCAAAAAACAGGCGTATGGGTGGCAAAAGATTTTCGTTTTCATACGGGCGAGGTTGCTTCCTCATTGAATATTGGCTACACAACATTAGGCAATCCAGCTGGCGAACCGGTTGTGATTCTTCATGGAACCACTGGCACGGGCCTAGGGATGCTCAACAATGCTTTTGGTGTCGAGCTGTTCGGGCCGGGTCAACCCTTAGATGCAACCAAATACTTTGTTGTGCTGCCTGACTCGATCGGCACGGGTAAATCTAGCAAACCATCTGACGGGCTCCGAGCTAAGTTCCCTCGGTATAACTATGACGACATGGTGTCAGCACAATATCGCCTACTGAATGAGGGCTTGAATATCAAGCACGTCCGTATGGTGCTGGGCAACTCCATGGGGGGAATGCAAACTTGGATGTGGGGCATTCAACACGCGGGGTTCATGGACATCTTGGTGCCCATGGCTGCCATGCCATCGGAAATGTCCGGTAGGAACTGGATGATGCGCCGACTCATCATTGATTCAATTCGCAATGATCCTGAGTGGATGAATGGTGATTACATCAAGCAACCACGGAGCCTTCAATTTGCCTCCGTGTTCTATGCAATCGGAACCAATGGCGGAAACCAAGCATTACAGCGTCAAGCCTCTACCCAAGAGAAAGCAGATCAACTGTTAAATCAAAGACTGAGCGCACCCTTTGCGGGCGACGCCAATGACCATCTCTATCAATGGGATGCATCAAGAGACTACAACCCGTTGAACCAAATCGACAAGATCAAAGCGACATTGCTCGCCATCAATTCGGCTGATGACGAACGCAACCCGCCGGAACTGAATGTCATGGCGACGGCTTTAACAAAAATTCCAAACGCTCGTTTATTGCTGATCCCAGCAAGCGACCAAACAGCGGGGCATGGCACAACTGGGCAAGCCAAATGGTGGAAGGATGCAGTCGGCACCTTGCTTCAAACTGCACCACGCCTGCAGTAACTTCAACAGGGCAACTGAACCTCAGCAAGGTTGCTTGATGCGCGCGGCCCCCGTCTTGGCCATCGCCTCAAAACTGGTCTTCAACCGGTTTTTGACGAAGTACTCAACAACTGCCTTAGGGAAAATTGAATCGGGCTCTGACTCAGTTCTGTACTTAAACAAAGTTCCCGTTGCATCGGTGTGCAATCGCCATGTGCCTTTGTAAGACTTAGCTTGACCACTGATCTGAACAAAGTCTGTGCCTTGATTGGGCAACTCGTTCACCTCCAACACCATGCGCATGTTGATCGGGAAGAAAAGAATCCGCTCCTGCAACACACGCTCGACGCGAACTTTACGAGCGTCCAGCCGTGTCGTCGTGGACGTCACCACGCCAGGGATGTTTGTCGCAGCGTCGTAGTCCGTGATGTATCGGTAGGACTGACACGCATTGAGTGGCAAGTAAAAGCTGGCTTGGGTTTGAAACACATCACCTTGCTGGACCACGTCCACTTTGATTTGGTAATCATCCGAATCAGCCAAGGCGGCTGACAAAACGCCACACACGAAAAACACCGCACATACCCGATGCTTCAACATGGGCGCCCCCAATTACTCACGACACGCGGGTTTGGAGCAAAGCCCATACAACGACATCGAGTGGTTGATCAATTTGAAACCGTGTTTTTGTGCGATGAACTCTTGCCGAGACTCCACCTCTTCGTCATGAAATTCAACCACCGAGCCACATGACAAGCACACCAAATGGTCGTGATGCCCGCCTTCATTCAACTCAAATGTGGTCTTGCCTGTTTCAAAATTAGTCGCCACCAAAATCCCTGCGTCCGCAAACTGTGTCAGCACACGATACACGGTGGCTAACCCAATGTCGCCGTCGTGCGCCAGCACGCTCTTGTAAACATCTTCAGCAGACAGGTGACGGTCTTTGCTTTGGTTAAAGATTTCAAGAACGGTGACGCGAGGGCTGGTGATCTTTAGTCCTTTATTCTTCAACAAGATAGTGTATTTATCCATGTCCATGCCGACTTCCTTCATAAATTATTCACACCCACTGAAGGGATCAATTTGCGCCAAGTATGTGCCAAGAACAGCAAAGGGCAAAGGGCCCCCATCCAAAAGTGAAGGGGTGACATCCAGTCATGCAACTCAGGGCTACCGTACAGCAAGAACAGCCCCCCCAACGCAATCGCCAGCAACCAGATGAGATTCATCACCCCTAGTACCCATTTGATGCGTGCGTCCTGCTTGTGCCACATCACGCGCACATGCGGCCAAACGCCACGACCGCATAGGACACAAAAGAACCAAGTTAAAACGCCATGCACGACGCCTGAGGCATGACGCCACGCCACCTCAGCAGGCGTCATGTCCATCAACTCGGCAGCAGGGAATAGAAACATCACTATGCCTGTACACCACAGCAGCAAGCTCACCGTCGCCATCATCAAAAAGGTGGTTCGGCCCCAGCCTGCCAAATGCTTCGCTCTCTTCATTCGGTTCTCCACATACGTCCACCCTGCAAGCGCAAGGCCTGCTTCAAATTCGGGCACAACACGCTTGATTGCAAGGCCCACTTCGTCAACACATCGGCGGCCATACAGGTCTTGGCCGTCACCGTCACACTCTGCCACCTCATCTTGGAATGCGCCCTGACAGCGACGAACTCGGGGTTCAAGCGCCCCGCAACCGATGTCGCCAAGGCTTGGTGTTGAACCCAACGTTGCGACGTCATGCGGCCATCCCTCAGGTTGTATTGGGCATGGCGCACATCAATCGGCCACTTCCTTAGCCCCATGGCGCGCATATCTCCGCCCGCATTCACCAACGCGTCTGTGACGCCCTGCGCTTGCAGGACGTCTATCGCGCGATCCACGGCATAGCCTTTGGCAATGCCGCCGAAGTCCAATTTGACAGCGCGTGCCAAGCGAACCTCGGTGTCGTTCAACAGCGCCATGTCATGCAAACTGCCACAGGCATCACCTGTGATCCCGGGTCGCCGGCCTGAGCGAGCGAGCACCTCGCCGGCTCGGCAAGGGTCAAAGGCGCCGCCGGAGATGCGTTGCCATTGCTGAGCGGCACGAATCACTTGTAAGGTTTCCACATCCAGTGCCAAGACATCGCCCCGCTTCGCGTTGGCAAGACGTCCAAGATCCGAGCGCTCATCATGCGCACTCATCACTTGCCCAATGCGCGCCATCACGACAAACGCATCGGCCATCGCACGCGCAACCGATGGCGCGTTCGCATCATCGGTGTGAACCTGGATGGACACCACGGTGCCCAACAACGGACGCGCTCTCGCGATCAGCATCGCGCGTTCACCGTCCACCCGCCAACACGAGGGCTAAAGCACCCAAGCGTTGCATTCCTTCGGTGACATGTTGACAAGACAACGTGGCCCCCGAAATGTTGCGAATGTCATCGGCAAAGCGCATCGCACCGGGCCCTTTTTTGCCCGCAAATTGTTTGCGCCAAGCAGTTTGCCGAACCTCTGCACCGTGTGATTCACGATACGCCAAGATCTCGATGCCCCGCGTTGTGCCATCGCCATCGAACCCGGCGGCGTAATCAATCAAATCGTATTTGCCGATGACGCGGTCAGACATGACCCACCCCAAGGTCTTCCCCCCTTGCACAGCACGCCAACACTTGGGGTTGAAGCCCCGCGGAATTCGGGTATCACTACTCCGAGCGATGGCACTCAAGGTCGGCTCATCCAGCGTCACCTGCAAAACTTGAAAAGCCTCGGCTTGCGGATGGAGCAAGGCGTGCGCTTGCGCCTCGTCCACGAACACGCCGGCCCATGCAACGCTACCCATGCATGACGAGGCACATACACCCACCACCCCGATTTTTTGCAGGGCCTGTCGACGATTTGAGTTCTGCATCGTCATCTCAGTAATGGAAGCCCACGCCCATATTGAAGCGGTCTAGCGCACTGTTGTTTTGATATTTCTGCACATCCATCTTCAAGACAACTTGGGGATGCAAGTAATAGCTCGCACCCGCAGTGAGCACCCGATGTTCTGGCGCATTGCTGTACACCTGCCCCGGGAAGACACCTGAATAGCCCATGGCGGTGTTCACACGTTCATACCGCGTGAAGGGCACGAGGCTGTAATCGCCACTGCGCCACAAACGGTAGGCCGCTTGTGCATACCAACCTCGAAACTTATCTGGAACAGGGTTGCTGACGCCAAGCGCAGACGCATTGAAGGCGCTGACGTCATGGAATTGCCCCTGTGCAGCCAAGGCCGAAAGATCCCACGCCCCCACCTGCCACTTGCTATGCACCTCCACCAAGGTGACCGATGCATTCGGCGATGCAATGGTGGTTTGCTTTTGCCCAATCCCGCCCTGGAAAACGCTTGCGCCAACGTTCACGCCCGCAATCCCATCAAAGTTCAAGGCACCGTAGTACGCCATCGATGCAGCCTTTGCCAGTTGCCCCTCTTGATGGATGGCACCCAGCGGGGACTCTTGTGTATCGGCACTATTCGTGGGCCATTTCGTCAAATCAAAGCTCGTGACAATGCCCGCATCCCAGCGCAAACCAGAGTCTTGCAGGCCACGAAGGCCTAGCCCCATTTCTCGCCAGGTCGAGGGGATGATGGCTGTTTCCACCAGATTTCTGGTCACGCCGTAATAGCGCGTGGGCTCATGCGTTTCGTTCATGTAACCGATGGGCAACAGGAACAGCCCCATCTTGGCCGACAAGCCCTCTGCCACATCATGTTCCACATAGAGCTGCTCGAACGCCACCTCCCCCTTGTCGCCCGCAGAAACCACCGCGTTCTCAACCTCGAGCTCTGCCGCAAACCGTGTTCGGTCATTGAATCGATAGCCAAACCCCAGCACAGCTCGACGCGCCGTCGCGACGGCATCGGCTCGGCTGTTCTTGGGTCGCGTGAAGTTCAACTCGCCATACCCAAATAGATTCACCGCGTTGGCCAGTGGCTCGGGCCTCGCAGCGTCAGCGCTGTTTCGTAGGGGCTCGGTTTGAGCCGGTGCCTCCGCCGTCGCGGTTTGCACTTTTTGCAGCTTCAGACCCTCTAACTCGGCCCGCATCTGACGCAATTCCTCACGCATCAAACGCATTTCTGCCGCGACTTCTTTGGCCGTTTGTGCGTAGCCCACTTGGCAGGCCAAGATCACAGCGGCTGCCACGAGTGTTGTTTTGTAAGTCATGCCAATTTCCTTTTTCAATTCATGTAGCCATCACTCAGGGCTCTGAGGAAAGCGATCAATTCACGTATTTCTTGCGCATCCAACGCCGGCGATTGACCGCGACGGTTGTAGGGGCCTTCCGTCACATTCACCAAGCTCCGCTCAGCGAGTGGCAAGTCGTTGTAGGGCACCACAGCACCCAGTGCATCCGTGTACCAAGTGCTTGGGCTCGTGTCTCGCGTGATGTAGAACTCGACGGCTTGTTGCAAAGTGTTGAACTTGCCGTTGTGAAAGAAACGCTGGCGCTGAGCCACGTTTCTCAAGCTGGGCACTTTGAAGGCTCCGCACAACGCGACTTGGGCAGACACATCCGCCCTCACCGGACCACACAGCCCCTTGTCAAAAAAGTTGGCGTCTGCGTTTGCCGAGATCTCTGTATTGCGAGGGATGCCCAAATTGTCGTAACTGAAGTCTGTGAACAACGCGGCGGGCGCGTTATCGGGCTTGGTACTCGGATGGCATGCGGCACAGTTACCTTTGTCGGCTCGGTTAAACCATGCGAGCCCCCTCAACTCCTCTGGAGTGAAAGAGGCCTTACCTTGATTCACCGCATCAAACTTGCTGGTGAAGGGCGCAAAGTCTTTGTCCTCGATCTGGTAGCGCTCCAACGCATAGGCAACACGCTCAAAAGCCGTCTCCGCGTCACTGAATATGTTTGCACCAAAGACCTTCTTGAAACGATCGGCGTACGTGGCAGCGCTTAGTTTGGCAATCACATCGGCAGGTGTTCTGTTGGCCATCTCCACGGCGCCCAAAAGGGGCCCTTTGGCCTGCTCTGCCAATGAGTTGGCGCGCCCGTCCCAAAAGAACCCACCCATCGGCGCTCCGTCCGCATCCAACGTGAATGCGCCATTGAACTTGAGATAGTTGATCGCTGGCGGCGTTCTCAACCCCTGCTCGTTCAATCCAGGTCCACCCAACGCCACCGCGGTCGTGAACGGCGATGCATGCCCAATGCGGGGGTCGTGGCAGGTCTCACAAGACATGGCCCCAGAAGCCGATAAGCTTGGGTCCTTAAAGATCAATTGCCCCAACTCAGCCGCCGCACTCATAACCTCAGACCCGGGTGTACTGGCAGTGCCACTGCCGCCACAAGATGCAAGAAATGTCGAACAGATCAATAAAAGCAGTGAAAACCGAGGTTTGAACATGGATAAAGGAAGGTATTAGACCGTTTAGAGTTAAAATAATTCTAAATGCAAATCAATCGCATTTGCGTTGACAACCCAAAACTTCTGACGAAATAAAAGCTATGCACCCATCAGCCACAGCAAGTTCTCACGAATCCACATTGCCATTCACACTGGAACGGCTCTCGCACGGTGAGTCAGGAAACGTCATGGCCGTCAACGTGGAAGGCGATTTGAAAAAGAGATTTTTTGCCTTGGGCTTAAAAGAAGGTAGCTCTGTGCGCGTGTTGCGACGCGCCAAATTCGGTGGCCCGATGCATCTGCGCGTTGGCACCAGCGAGCTGATCGTGCGACTCAAAGATGCCAGCTGCATTTGCCTGGTCCCTTCATTTACCTCCCCTGTCTAAAGTTTAAAAATGAAGCGTGTTGCCTTACTAGGCATGCCCAACACGGGCAAGTCCACCCTGTTCAATCGATTAACCGGCTCTCACGCCAAAGTGGGCAATTGGCCCGGCCTGACGGTGGAGCTCATGAACGCACGTTTGATCGTCGGTGATCAAGTGGTTCGATTGGTGGATTTGCCCGGCATCTATGACCTCAACGGCTTCTCGGATGACGAGCGGGTTGTCACCAATTTTCTGGACACCCAACAGACCGACCTCATCATCTTCGTCCTCAACACCTCGCAGTACGAACGCCAATTGAACCTGCTGAGCCAAGTCATGGCCAAAGGTATTCCATTGCTGTTGGTGATGAACATGGTGGATGAAGCCAGTGCCATGGGCATCACCGTGGATGTGCATGGGCTGAGTCAAAAGTTGAACCGCCCCATTCACCTGCTGTCGGCCAAATATGGCCAAGGGATGGAGCGTTTGCTGCCCGCCATTCGCCAAGCCATCAGCAGTTGCCCGCTGAATGACACACCCCTCACGCAGACCGACATTGAGCAAGCCTTTCAAACCTCCATCAACGTGCCTGCACAAGCCTCGCACGCGTTGACGGAGAAGCTAGACCGCGTGCTGCTACACCCCGTGTTTGGGTTGCCGCTGTTTTTCGCCGTCATGTTGTTGCTCTTTGAAGGCGTGTTTGCCATTGGCAAACCACTGCAAGACGGCGCAGCTTGGCTACTCGCCGCATTTCGCACCGTTGCGCTTGAACCCTTGTGCGCAAATCTGCCCGTCCTCTTGCAAGGCCTGTTGCTCGACGGGGTTTACAACGGCCTAGGCACCGTCGCCAGTTTTGTGCCCTTGATCGTGCTGTTCTTTTTGTTCATGGGCATCGTGGAAGACACGGGCTATTTGTCACGCGCCGCATTCTTGATGGATGCCTTGATGTCAAAGTTTGGACTCGATGGTCGCAGCTTTGTGATGCTCCTCATGGGCTTTGGCTGCAATGTGCCAGCCCTCATGGGGACCCGGGTGATTCGGTCCAAAGGCCTTCGCTACTTGACGATGTTGACGATCCCGTTTTCCCTGTGTTCAGCAAGGATGCAGGTTTTCGTATTTTTTATTGCCGCCATCTTCACCGCGGACCAAGCCCCCTGGGTGCTGTTCTCGCTCTACGTGATCAGCATCTTGATGGCCATCCTCACCTCGCTCCTATTCAAACGGAAATACATCAACAACGATGCCTTCGTGCTGGAGATGCCGCCTTACCGATTCCCCACCGTGCATCAAATGGCCACCACCAGCCGGCAAGAAGTCAAACACTTCTTAAACCGCGCCACGCGATTCATCGTGATTGGCGTGGTGATGGTTTGGGTCCTCACCAACTTTCCGCAAGGCGCGGCGCCTGGCAGCGTAGACACATGGGCAGGACACATGGGGCAATGGCTGCAACCCGTGCTGCAGCCGATCGGTATCAATCCAGAGTTGACGATCGCGTTGCTGTTTGGCTTCATTGCCAAAGAAATCGTCATCGGCTCTTTGGCCATCATTTATGGCCAAGAAGGCGGCGCCTTGGTGCACGCCATCACGCAGCACATCACCTGGACGCAAGCCTACAGCTTCATGCTGTTCGTGCTGATCTACACCCCCTGCGTGTCGACCATTGCCACCATTCGCAATGAAACCAAGAGCCTGAGCTTCACCGCACTTGCGATCGCTTGGCCGCTGGTTGCGGCATGGTTGATTAGCCTGGCCTTCTACCAAACGGCGACCTATCTACAGATGACGTATTTCCATTAAGCAACGTCGGACTGCCGATACAATGCAACTCAGCATGCGGGTGTCGTTCAATGGTAGGACTCTTGCTTCCCAAGCAAATAACGTGGGTTCGATTCCCATCACCCGCTCCAAATAAAAAAGCCGCTTTCTCGAGCGGCTTTTTCGTTGACGATGCAAACGATCAGATCAACGTCACGCCCGTCTTGCTTTGCAAGAACTCGCGGGTCACGCCAGATGCCAACTCGATCACCTTCAAGCCTTCAGGCACCACATCCATCACCGCCAAGTCTGTGATGATGCGGTCCACCACGCCCACGCCGGTCAATGGCAGGGTGCAGTCTTTCAAGATTTTTAAATCTTCCGTGCCGTCTTTCTTCTTAGCCACGTGTTCCATCAGGATGATGACGCGCTTGACGCCTGCGACCAAATCCATCGCACCGCCCATGCCTTTGATCATCTTGCCGGGAATCATCCAGTTGGCCAAATCGCCCTTCTCGCTCACTTGCATGGCGCCGAGGATGGAGAGGTTGATCTTGCCGCCGCGGATCATGGCGAACGATTGATCGCTGCCAAAAATCGCCGAGCCCTTGATGGTGGTCACGGTTTGTTTGCCTGCGTTGATGAGGTCGGCGTCGACCTCATCTTCATAGGGGAACGGGCCAATGCCGAGCATGCCGTTTTCGCTCTGCAGCCACACTTCCACGTGGTCAGGCACGTGGTTGGCCACCAGCGTCGGAATGCCGATGCCTAGGTTCACATAAAAACCGTCTTGCAGTTCGCTTGCCGCACGTGCGGCCATTTCGTCTTGAGTCCAAGCCATGGTGGTGTCCTTATTTGCGATCGCGGGTGGTGCGCTTTTCAATGCGCTTCTCAGGCGTGGGGTTGTGCACGATGCGGTGCACGTAAATACCAGGCAAGTGGATGTCGTCTGGGGCCAATTCGCCTGTGGCCACAATGCGCTCGACTTCGACCACACAAATCTTGCCTGCGGTGGCTGCCGCAGGGTTGAAGTTGCGTGCGGTCATGTTGAAGCGCAGGTTGCCAGAGCGGTCAGCCACTTCGGCCTTGATGAGCGACACCTCGGGCACCAAAGCGCGCTCCATCACATAGGTCTCACCATCGAAGTCGCGCAGTTCTTTGCCTTCGGCCACCAAGGTGCCCACACCGGTTTTGGTGAAGAACGCAGGGATGCCAGCGCCGCCAGCACGCAGCTTCTCAGCCAACGTGCCTTGGGGTGTGAACTCCAACTCCAACTCGCCTGAAAGGTATTGGCGTTCGAACTCTTTGTTCTCGCCCACGTAGCTGGAAATCATTTTTTTGATTTGACGGGTTTCGAGCAACTTGCCCAAACCAAAGCCGTCTACGCCAGCGTTGTTAGAAATGACGGTCAAGTCCTTCACGCCCGTGTCGCGCAAGGCGTCAATCAGGGCTTCAGGAATGCCACACAGACCAAAACCACCCACAGCCATCAATTGGCCATCGGCCACGATGTCTTTGAGGGCTTCAGCCGCCGAAGGAAAAACTTTGTTCAAGGGATGCTCCAGTCAAAGTACTACAGAATGACGCTACGATACTACGTAATCAAATACGTAGTTTTTCGTAAGCACAGACCCCCACCATGATCGATTTGATCGACTACCGCCAAGCCTTTGACCTCGCCCCCGTGGGCCTCGTGCTCTCGCGCAACCGCGCCATGGTGGACTGCAACCAGCGCGTCTGCGACATGTTTGGCGCCACGCGCGAGCAGCTCATTGGCCAATCGTTTGAGGTGCTCTACCCCAGCACGGACGAATACGAACGCACCGGCGCACGCATTGAGCTGAGCCTGAACGCGAAAGGTCTGTATGCGGACGACCGGGTGATGAAGCGCATCGATGGTCGCCTCAAGGGAGAACCGTTTTGGTGTCACGTGACAGGCCGTGCGTTAAACCGAGCCGCGCCGCACGAGGCCGGTATATGGAGCTTTGAAGACCTCAGCGCCACCCGCGCTGTGCGTACCGAGCTGACCGCCCGCGAGCGCGAAGTGGCGGCCTTTTTGATGGAGGGCATGACCTCCAAAGAAATTGGCAAGGTCCTGAGCATCAGCCACCGCACGGTGGAGATTTACCGCGCCAAGCTGATGCGCAAATACAAGGCATCGACCACCGCAGACTTGGTGCACAAGCTGCTGGTGGGCTAGCGGACTAGGCCGCAGGCGCGTCCACCACCTCTGCCGCCGCACGAAAACCTTCCACCGCCGCAGGCACGCCACAGTAGATGGCGGCATGCAACAGCACCTCTTGAATTTCCTCGACAGACGCGCCGTTGTTCAACGCGCCGCGCACATGGCCTTTGAGCTCATGCGATTTACCCAAAGCCGTGAGCATCGCCACGGTGATGAGGCTGCGGGTCTTGAGGTCTAAGCCATCGCGTTGCCACGTGTCGCCCCAGGCGGCGCGGGTGATGTGGTGTTGCATGGGCAAGGTGAAGTCGGTCGCGCCAGCAAAGGCTTTGTCGACAAAAGGTTGACCCATCACTTGGGTGCGTTTGGCCAAGCCTTGCTCAAACGCGGTGTCGTTAGGGTGTGGGTCTGTCATGTGTGTTCCTCGGGTTCGAATTCATGCCAAGGATAATCGCCCCAACTATCGCCAACCTTGGAGTCACAGACATGAGCCGCTACCCCCACCCCGAATTGCATGACTTGCCAGAAGACCTCCGCACCAAAATTTTGGAGGTGCAAGAAAAAGCGGGCTTTGTGCCCAATGTCTTTTTGGCACTGGCCCGCCGCCCGGCTGAGTGGCGCGCGTTCTTTGCCTATCACGATGCTTTGATGGTGCCCGAGTCGGTGGGCCGTGAGAGCAACCTCACCAAGGGCGATCGCGAAATGATCGTCACCACCACCAGCGCAGCCAACCAGTGCTTGTATTGCGTGGTGGCGCACGGAGCGATTTTGCGCATCTACGAGAAAAAACCATTGGTGGCTGACCAAGTGGCGGTGAATTACCGCAAGGCCGACATCACGCCACGCCAACGCGCCATGCTCGACTTCGCCATGAAGGTCTGCCAACACAGTGACTTGGTGGAAGACCCCGACTTTACGGCCCTGCACGCCCACGGCTTCAATGACGAAGACATTTGGGACATCGCCGCCATCACCGCCTTCTTTGGCTTGAGCAACCGCATGGCCAGCTTTAGCGGCATGTCGCCCAACCCCGAGTTTTATCTGATGGGCCGCGTGCCCAAGCAAAAGTAAAAGTAAATGCAATGTCGCAGCGAATGCGGGGCGTGTTGCATCGCGCCCTCCATCACCAGCCCCCTGCCCGGCATGCCCCACGGCAAGCCTGCGGGTATGCCGTGTGCGCAGTTGCTGCCCGACATGCGCTGCGCGGTGTTTGGCAAGCCTGAGCGGCCCATTTTTTGTGGCGGCTTGCAGCCTTCAGCTGACATGTGCGGCGCAGACCGACATGCAGCGTTGCTGTGGCTCACGCAGTTGGACGCGGCCACAGCCCCTCACCCTCTTTAGGGCGTGACCATCTCGCGCACCCAATCGGGTAAGTCCACTGCTTTTTGTTTGGGGAAGTCGATCCAAATCGTGGTCGCGCCGCCTGCGGCGTAAATCACACCGGGGTTGGTGGCCTGCTCCATCGTGGCCCACGTTTCAAAGGTGGTGCGGCCAGGGTCGCTGGCGTACATCTTGATCAACACATCGCCTGGGTACTCCAGCTGTTTGTAAAAATTACAAAATGCATTCACGATCACGGGGCCTTCTCCCTCGGGTCCTGGCGCGGCGTTGAACTGATTCAACCAATCGACACGCGCAATTTCGAGGTAACGAAAATAAATGGTGTTGTTGACGTGACCCATGAGATCCATGTCGCCCCAGCGGATGGGCACCACGGTCTCGTAGACGAGCTTTTTAATTTCTGGAATCTCATATCTCATATTGCAAACCCGTCGTCGGCCGAAATGATGGCCCCGTTGATGAAAGAACTCTCTGCACTGGCGAGCAACACCAGCAACGCATCCAAATCTTCTGGATGACCAATGCGTTTGCGGGGCAGCATGTTCACCAGCTTTTGGCCCTGCTCGGTGGTCCAGTGGTGCCGGTTGATCTCGGTCTCGATGTAGCCAGGGCAAATGGCATTCACGTTGATGCCAAAGCGACCCCACTCCATGGCCAGTACCTTGGTCATCTGAATCACCGCTGCCTTGCTCATGCAGTACGGCCCGATCTGCGGCAACACACGCAGGCCTGCCACTGAAGCGATGTTGATGATGCGCCCACCTGTGAACGAGCCCGGTGCTGCGCCCTTGGCGCGAGCCAGCATGCGCTTGCCCACCTCTTGCGCCACAAAGAACGAGCCCTTGACGTTGGTGTTGAAGGTGAAATCGAACTCTTCTTCAGTCACGTCTTGCACGCGCTGGGTGGTGCTGACGCCCGAGTTGTTCACCAAGATGTCGATGCTGCCCACCTCGGTCTCAGTATGGGCCACAGCGGATTTGATGCTGGCCAAAGTGGTGACGTCCAAGCTCACCACATGGGCGTCGCCGCCTTCGGATTGGATCTCTGCACGCAACTCTTTGAGCTTGTCGACTCGGCGGCTGGCCAACACCACAGCAGCACCTGCGCGAGACAGCGTGCGGGCGAACTGAGCCCCCAAGCCACTCGATGCGCCCGTGACCAAAGCCACGCGTCCCGATAAATCCATGCTGTACGCCATGCTGGCCTCCTGCTTGTTGAGTTATTTCATTATGACAAGTGCGTGCGAGACAGGGCCTAAAATCTGTCCCACCTCTGACAACAGACCGAGACCACACAAATGACACAAGAAGAGATCCTCGCCCAGTTCGGCCCCCGTGAAGCCATGGAATACGACGTGGTCGTGGTCGGTGGCGGCCCCGGTGGGTTGGCCACGGCCATTCGCATCAAACAACTCGCTGCTGAAAAAGGCAACGACGTGTCGGTGGTCGTGCTGGAAAAAGGGTCTGAGCCCGGCGCGCACATTTTGTCGGGTGCGGTGATGGACCCCAAGGCCTTAACCGAACTCCTCCCCAACTGGAAAGAGCTCGGCTGCCCCGTCAACCAAGAAGTGACCGGCGACGACTTGCTCATGCTCACCGAAACTGGCGCCACACGCACGCCGGGTTGGTTGATGCCACGCAACTTCCACAACGATGGCTGCTACGTGGTGTCACTCAGCAACGTGGTGAAGTGGATGGCGGCACACGCCGAATCCATCGGTGTGGAAATCTTCCCAGGCTTCACAGCGGCTGAAGTTTTGTACAACAACGATGGTGCCGAGCACGGCGGCGTGCCTTCGGTCAAGGGCGTCGCCACTGGCAACCTCGGCATCGGCAAAGACGGCGAGCCAACAGAGAACTTCCAGCTTGGCATGGAACTGCACGCCAAGTACACGATCTTCGCCGAAGGCGCGCGCGGTCACTTGGGCAAACAACTCATTGCCAAATACAACTTGGCCGAAGGCCGCGACCCACAAAGCTACGCCATCGGCATCAAAGAGCTGTGGGAAGTCGACCCCTCCAAAGCCAAGCCCGGTTTGGTGGTGCACACCTCTGGCTGGCCCATGCAAGACGACACATTCGGTGGCGGCTTTTTGTACCACCTGGAAGACAACAAAGTCACCCTCGGCTTTGTGCTCGGCCTCGACTACAAAAACCCATGGCTCAGCCCCTTTGAAGAAATGCAACGCTGGAAGACCCACCCAGCCATTGCAGCCCACCTCGAAGGCGCCAAACGCATTGGCTACGGTGCACGCGCCATCAACAACGGCACGCCACAGGCCTTGCCCAAAACCGTGTTCCCAGGCGGCGCACTCATTGGTTGCGACGCTGGCTACTTGAACGCTGCCCGCATCAAAGGCAGCCACGCCGCCATCAAGAGCGGCATGTTGGCTGCCGATGCGGCTTTTGAGGCTGTGTCTGCAGGACGTGCCAACGACGAGCTGAGCGCCTACCCAGCTGCGTTTGAGAAGAGCTGGCTGCACACAGAGCTGCACCAGTACCGCAACTTCAAACTGTGGTTCAAAAAAGGCATGTTGGTTGGCACCCTCATGACCGGCATCGAGCAATGGCTGCTGCCTAAGCTCGGCATCAACACCCCGCCGTGGACGCTGCATGGCAGCAAGCCCGACCACGTGAGCTTGGAGCCTGCGGCACAGCACGCCCAAATCAACTACCCCAAGCCAGACGGCAAGTTCACGTTTGACCGCTTGAGCAGCGTGTTCATCAGCAACACCAACCACGAAGAAAACCAACCCGCGCACTTGACGCTCAAAGACGCATCAGTGCCCGTCAACATCAACCTCGCCACCTACGCAGGCCCCGAGAGCCGCTATTGCCCCGCCGGTGTGTATGAGTATGTGAAGAACGAAGACAATTCCGATCGTTTGCAAATCAACGCGCAAAACTGCGTGCACTGCAAGACATGCGACATCAAAGACCCCACACAAAATATCGTGTGGGTCACGCCCGAAGGCGGTGGCGGCCCCAACTACAGCGGCATGTAAAAACTATGAATAAATATCACGCAGAACACACCTGGGTGCGCATCGAAGGCGACACCGCTTTTGTGGGCATCACCCAACACGCACAAGACACCTTGGGCGACATCGTGTTTATCGACTTCGCTGAAGTCGGTAAAACCTTTGCACAAGGCGCCGTGGCCGGTGTGGTCGAGTCTGTCAAAGCCGCCGCCGACGTGCACATGCCCGCGAGTGTGGAAATATTGGAAGCCAACGAAGCCCTGCGCGCTGACCCTTCGTTAGCCAACAGCGACCCTGAGGGTGCGGGTTGGTTTTATAAGGTCAAGCTCAGCAACCCTGCCGAGTTAGATGGGTTGATGGATGCTTCGGCTTATCAGACGATTTCGGGTTAATCGAACAACTAACTCAAAGGGCCTGCCCTAGCCGCGCAATCCCGTCTTTGATCTTCTCCACATCCGCCGTGGCAAAGCTCAAACGAATGGCTGATGCATCAGGGTCGTTCGCAAAGAACGGTGCGCCCGGCACAAAGGCCACGCCTTTTTCAATGGCGCGTTTGGCTAACTCAGCACCGTCTTTTAATTTGCCGCCTGCGCCTGTGAGGTTGGCCCAAAAGAACAAACCGCCTTGTGGCTGAGTGAATGTCAAGGCATCGCCCAGCTCACGCTTCAGGGCTTCGCCCATGGCCTGCGCACGCTCGGCGTACACGCTGCGCACATGTGCCAAGGTGGCGGGCATGCGGCCTGCTTTGAGATAGTGCGCGGCGGTGGCTTGCGCGAAGGTGGAGGTGTGTGCATCGCTGAACTGCTTGCACATGGTGGCGCGCGCCAACAACTCGGGCGGGGCAATCATCCAGCCCACACGCAGGCCGGGCGACAACACTTTGCTGAGCGAGCCGCAGTAAACCAGCCACTCGCGGCTGCCCGGCACTTGGTCGCTCAAGGCGAGCAACGACGGTGGCGGTGCTTCGCCAAAGTACAGGTCGCCATAAGGGTCGTCTTCCACCACCACGGTTTTGTATTTCACGGCGAGCTCCAGCACGCGCAAACGGCGTTCTAGGCTCAGCGTGGCACCACTGGGGTTGCCAAAGGTAGGGATGAGGTACACAAGCTTTGGCTTGTGTTGCACCATCATTTCTTCTAGCTTGTCCACTTGCACGCCGTGCGCGTCGATCGGCACGCCCACCACTTGCGGGCCATACAAACGGAAACACTGAATGGTGGCCAAGAACGTGGGGCCTTCGACCAAGGCCACATCACCGGGTTCCAGCAAGGTTTTGGCAATCAGGTCCAACGCTTGTTGACTGCCGGTGGTGACGATGAGACCGTTGGCGTCTAAGCCCTTAACGCCTTTGTTGGCCATGAAGGCGGCGAGCTGTTCGCGCAGGGGGTTGTAGCCCTCGGTCGCGCCGTATTGCAGGGCGGCACCTGGCTCTTCGGTCAGGGCGCGGTTGCTGGCTTCGCGGATGCCCTCCACGTCAAACATGGCACTGTCTGGGAAGCCGCCGGCAAAGCTGATGATGCCGGGCTTGCCCAGCAGTTTGAACAGTTCACGAATGGCGGAGGTTTCAACGTTGTTGAGGCGGTCGGCAAATTGCATGGTGGGGAATAATGGTCGTATGAAAACACAGCACATTGAGCCTTTTTTTGCGACGCTGAAAGCAGCCAATCCGCAGCCCAATACCGAATTGGAATATACCAGCGTGTTCGAGCTATTAGCCGCCGTGCTGTTGAGTGCCCAAGCCACCGATGTGGGTGTGAACAAGGCCACGCGCTTGTTGTTCCCAGCAGCCAACACACCTCAACAAATTTTGAACCTAGGCCTGGATGGTCTAGAGCACCACATCAAGACGATTGGGCTGTACCACAGCAAAGCCAAGCACCTGCTGCAAACCTGCCGCATCTTGGTGGATCAACACCACAGCGTGGTGCCTCGTACACGAGAGGCGCTAGAGGCCCTGCCGGGCGTCGGCCGCAAAACAGCCAACGTGGTGCTGAACGTGGCCTTTGGTCAGCCCACCATGGCGGTGGACACCCACATCTTTCGAATGGGCAACCGCACGGGCTTAGCCCCAGGTAAAACACCGCTGGCGGTGGAGATGCAACTGATGAAGCGCATCCCGCCCGCCTACCTGGTGGACGCGCACCACTGGCTGATCTTGCATGGCCGCTATGTGTGCCAAGCACGCAAGCCGCTGTGCTGGCAGTGTGGCGTGTCTGAGTTTTGTAGCTTCAAGCCGAAGACAACAAAGCCTTAATCGGCAGATACGCCCGCTTTGCGGATGATGGGGCCCCACTTGTTGATTTCCAACTTGAGGTGGTCCTTCAAACCATCCGCCGTCATTTTGTCTGAGGAGGGGATGTCGGAGCTCAAATCAGCCAAGCGTTGTTTGATGACGGGGTCGGCCATCGCAAAGCGTAGGGCTGTGTTGATCTTTTTCAGCACAGGGGCTGGGGTACCTTTGGGCGCGTACATGCCGTGCCACACTTTGACTTCAAAGCCCTTCAAGCCTTGCTCGTCCAGCGTGGGCACGTTGGGCAGTGCCGACAACCGCTTGAGCGTGGTGACACCGAACACTTTGACGCGGCCATCCTTGATCATGGGCACCGTTTGCGTGGTTTGGTCACACAAGATGTCCACTTGGCCGCCCAACAAATCGTTCATGGCGGGGCCTGTGCCCTTGTAGGGGATGGTGTTAATGTTGACGCCGATGGCGCTTTTGAACATCAGGCCACACAAGTTGGACACGGCGCCCAAGCCTGCATCGGCCAGCGACACTTTGTTTTCATTGGCCTTGATGTAGGCAATCAACTCTTGCAAGTTGTTGGCTGGGATGTCTTTGCGTGCCAACAAGGTCATGGGGACATCCAGCACTTGGCCGATGTATTCAAAGTCCGTCATTGGGTCAAAGTTGAGCTTGTTGTACAACGCAGGCGCTGTCGACATGCCCATGTGGTGCAAGAAGATGGTGTAGCCATTGGGTGCAGCACGGGCCACCTTGGTGGCGCCAATCGTGCCCCCCGCACCATTGACGTTTTCAACAATCACAGGTTGCCCCAAGGACTTGCCCATCGGAATGGCGATCATGCGTGCCACCACATCCGTAGGCCCACCGGCCGCAAAAGGCACCACCAAGGAGATGGACTTGTCTGGGTAAGTTTGCGCATGGACCAATCCACAGGCCAAAGCACAGGCGGTCAGCAGCGTTTTAATGGTTCGCATCACGGTCTCCTTTTTAATACTCTCCAAGGATCATCGTTCTAACCATCAAGATTAATACCCCTGAAAACCCCTCAGTTGTCATCGGCGCGACAGCAGCGTGCGTGGCACTGTCGGCCACTGCATGACCTGCCAGAGTTGCAAAACCACAGCCGCCATCTCGTCGGGCATGGCACCACCGCTATGCGCGGCAAGGCGTAAGGCTTTGGCTGTAATTTCGTCGCGACTCAACGTGTTGCCTGGGTCACCCTTGGGCTCATCGACACGGCCTTGCAACACGCGTCCATCGGTGGTGTGAACCGTTACCTTACCAATCCAGCGCTTCGGGT
>CAIODK010000034.1 GCA_903856995.1 uncultured Burkholderiales bacterium | reverse complement strand
TTCATGCGGTCCAACTCCACCTCTAGTGTGAGTTGGTCACCCGGGCTTACAGGGCGTTTGAATCGTGCCCCATCGATGCCAGCGAAGTAATAAACCGTTTTGTCGTCAGGTGCTGCACCCAGCGTGTCAAAGGCCAACAAACCAGCCGCTTGAGCCAAGGCCTCTAGGATCATGACACCTGGCATCACTGGATGATGCGGAAAGTGACCCATGAAAAAGGGTTCGTTCATGGTCACGTTTTTGAGCGCCTTGATACTTTTACCTTTTTCGATTTCCAACACGCGGTCCACCAATAAAAATGGATAACGGTGTGGCAACAGCTTCAAGATTTCGTGGATGTCCATGCTCATTTTTTTTGACTTTCTAATGCAGATTCAAGAGATTTGATACGGTCGCGTAAGCGATGCAATTGCCGCAGCGTCGCCGCGTTTTTCTCCCATGACGCATTGTCGTCGATTGGGAACACGCCGCTGTATTGACCCGGTTGACGAATAGAGCGCATCACCACAGACGCGGCAGAGATGTGCACACCATCGGCCAGCTCTAAGTGCCCCAACACCACAGCACCACCACCGACAGTGCAATTCGCACCAATCCGAGCACTGCCAGCCACGCCTGCGCAGCCAGCCATGGCCGTGTGCGCCCCGACGTGTACGTTGTGACCAATTTGCACCAAGTTGTCCAGCTTGACACCCTCTTCAATGACGGTGTCATCCAAAGCGCCACGGTCAATGCAGGTGTTAGCTCCGATTTCAACATCGTTACCAATACGTACCGCACCGAGCTGTTCGATTTTTTCCCAACGGCCTTCAAACAAAGCAAAACCAAAACCGTCCGCGCCAACCACCACACCCGCATGAACGATGCAACGCTCACCGATGATGCAGTTCTCTCCGAAAGTAACGCCTGATTTGAGCCAGGTATGGGCACCAATTCGGGCACCACGTTCAATCACACACAAAGGGCCAATGCGAGCAGAAGGATCGACATAGGCTTGCGGGTGGATCACGGCACTGGGGTGAACCAAGGGCTCATCATGGACGCGCGTGTGTTGTCGCCACAACTGCGTCAAACGTGCAAAGTAGTGATACGGGTCATCTGCCACGATCAGCGCCATAGAGACACTGGAAGCTTCAGCAACTGCTGGCGACACAATGACACAACCCGCCAGCGTAGTGGCGAGTTGCGATTGGTACTTGGGGTTGCTTAAAAAACTCAGCGCATCAGCTTGAGCGGTGTCAAGCGGCGCTAGTTTTTGGATCAGGTGTTGTGGATCGCCAATCAGGCGACCACCCAAACTTTCCGTGATCTGGCCGAGACTCAGTGCCACGGCAGATTATTTAGCCGCGTTGATGACCTTGAGCACTTTGTCAGTGATGTCGTGCTTAGGGTTGATGTAGACAGCTTCCTGCAACACCAGGTCGTATTTTTCGGCTTCAGCGACTTGCTTGATCACGCGATTGGCACGCTCGAGCACTTGCTGAAACTCTTCATTTTTACGGGCGTTGAGTTCTTCTTGGAACTCACGGCGCTTGCGTTGAATATCGCGGTCTTGTTCGCCCAATTGTTTTTGACGTGACAGACGTTGCGATTCAGACAGGGTTGGCGCTTCGCGTTCGAACTTTTCGACCGATGCTTTCAACGCATTACCCGAGTCAACAATCTCTTTGTCACGCTTGGAAAACTCTTGCTCCAACTTGGCTTGCGCTTGCTTGGCCGTGTTAGCTTCTTTGAAAATTCGGTCAGTGTTGATGAAACCTATACGAATCTCTTCGGCTTGCGTGCAAAACGCAGCCAAACCCAACACAACAGCTAAGGAAATTTGACGTGTAAACATGTTCATCAGAAGGATGTCCCGATTTGGAATTGCAATTGTTGGATTCTATCGCCTGGGAATGTCCGAACGGGGCGTGCCCAAGCAAATCGCAGGGGGCCCATAGGCGAAACCCAGCTCAAGCCGACACCATAAGCACTGCGCAATTGACTCAGATCAACCTTTGCAAACTCACCGTAGACGTTACCCATGTCGTAAAAGCCATACAAACGCAGGGTGCGGTCATTGCCAGCGCCTGGGAAAGGCATCAAAAACTCGGTATTCAGTGCGACTTTTTTAGCACCACCAATCACCGGACCGGTGATGTCTCGTGGACCCAAAGTCCCCTGTTCAAAACCACGCACCGAACCCAAACCACCCAAGTAGTAGTTTTTATAGAAAGGCAAGGCTTGCCCGTTCAAACCACGACCAACGCCTAAGTCGGCATTGAACGCAAAGGTGTATTGCTTGGTAATCGGGAGGTATTGCTGATATTGCCCGCCAAGCTTGGTGTAACGGGCATCGCCCATGGCACCCACTTCCGTGTTCAAACGAATGAGCTTGCCGCTGTTTGGATTCAAGTAACTGTCACGACTGTCTCGGGCCCAACCCGCGGTGACCGGTATGTTTTGCGCAATACAGCCAAAGCGCTGACACAAATCGGCGTGCACACCAAGCATGTTGGTACCGGGCACAAGCTCGGTTCGCTCAGCAAAGGTGCCGATAAAAATGCGGTCCAGTTCACTGTATGGCAAGCCAAAACGCACCCCAGCCGCAGAGGTGATCATGCGGTAGTTACCGCCTTGCTCCACATAAGGCTTGCTCGAACGATGGGACAACTCAAATGTGCGTGAGACGCCGTCCTCGGTGAAATACGGATCAGTGGTGTTCACCACCAGGTATTGGTTGTACTTGCTGGTGCTGATCTGCAGACCTAAGTTATGGCCCGAGCCAAACACGTTGTCTTGCTGAATACCAAAAGACAAGGTGACTTTTTCTGCGCTTGAAAAGCCGGCACCCAAGGTCAACATGCCGGTTGGTTTTTCGACCACGGTCACGTTCAAGTCCACTTGGTCTTGAGAAGAAGGAACGTCTTGCGTCTCAATCTCGACGTCTTTGAAATAGCCCAAACGATTCACACGGTCGCGGGACAAACGGATTTTTTCGCCGTCATACCAAGACGATTCGGTTTGACGAAACTCACGGCGCACGATTTGATCGCGGGTGCGGTTGTTGCCAACCACGTTGATACGGCGCACATAGGCACGGCGCGCTGGGTCGGCCACCAACACGAGCTTCACCCGGTTGGTCGCACGATCAATTTCAGGGCGCACATCGGTACGCGCAAACGCAAAGCCAAAGTTACCAAAGTAATCATTGAACGCCTTGGTGGTTTTAGCCACATCGTCGGCGTTATAGGCTTGGCCTGGCTTGATCTCGATCAGCGATTTGAATTCATCATCCTTGCCCAAGTAGTAACCATCCAAGGCCACTTCTGAGACCACGAAACGGTCCCCTTCTGTGATGTTGATGGTGATGCTGATGTCTTGCTTGTTCGGTGAAATCGCCACCTGGGTCGAATCGATGCGGAATTCCAAATACCCACGCGCCAAATACCAAGCACGCAAGGTTTCTAAGTCCGCATTGAGCTTGGTACGCGAATAACGGTCGGACTTGGTGTACCAGCTCAGCCAGTTGCCTGAACCTTGGTCAAACTGATCCAGCAGCTTGGACTCATCAAAGGCCTTACTCCCCACCACACGCATTTCTTTGATCTTGGCCAGATCGCCCTCCACCACGGTGAAGGACAGGTTCACGCGGTTGCGATCACTCGGCGTGATGGTGGTGATGATTTCCGCACCGTACAAGCTGCGGTTCACATACTGGCGCTTCAGCTCTTGCTCTGCTCGGTCGGCCAACGCTTTGTCAAACGGACGGCCCTCGGCCAAACCGATGTCGCGCAACGCTTTGCGCAACACGTCTTTGTCAAACTCTTTGGTACCGATGAACTCGACCGCCGCAATGTTGGGACGCTCTTCCACGATCAACACCAGCACATCGCCGCTGACTTCAATGCGCACGTCTTTGAACAGACCTAAGGCGAACAAACTGCGGATGGCAGTTGCGCCTTTTTCATCGGTGTATTCATCCCCCACTCGGAACGGGATAGAAGCGAACACCGTGCCGGGCTCGACACGCTGTAAACCCTCGACGCGAATATCGCGCACAGCAAAGGGATCGGCCGCCAAGGCATTGAATGCCATCAGCGAACCGGCGATGAAAGCCGCCGCTTGAGAGAAAGAGGTGCGACGAAATTGAGAAAGTTGCTTGTTCATGAACAGAAAACTTCAAAGCCTTAGGGTAGATGTATCGGGGGACTTAAGGGAGCCAACCCAGGCGCACCACGTCGTTAAAAAGAGAGAGCACCATCAGCGCCACAAGCACCGCCAACCCAACGCGTTGCGTGACATCTAGCCACGCGGACGATGGAGGACGGCCTGTGCAGGCCTCGTAAAGATAATACAACAGGTGCCCGCCATCAAGGACAGGGACTGGCAAGAGATTGAATACGCCAAGACTGACGCTCAGCAACGCCAAATAACTCAAATAAGCACCCAGTCCGACGCTGGCGGAACGACCAGCGTAGTCGGCCATGGTTAAGGGGCCGCTGAGGTTGTCCAGCGATGCATGGCCCGTGATCAGCCGCCCCAACATGTCAAGGGTCATGGCCATGACCGTCCATGTTTTGGAGATGGCCTGACTCAATCCATCAAACAAACCGTATTGCACCCACACCTGGGCAGGCGCCTCACCCACTTGCACGCCAATGCGACCAATGGTTTGAGCCCCCTCAGCGACCCGTTCGGGTGTGACATCCACCTGCAACCGACGACCGGCACGTGACACCTCCCAGACCTGCATAGTGGGCGTTTGGCTCTGACCACTGGCACGTACGAGGGCGCGTAAAACGCTGGCATCCGCCACCAGCTGGCCATCGATACGGAGCACCTCGTCCCCGCGCATCAAACCCGCGGCTTGGGCAGGATGGCCTGCTTGCACATCCCTCAGGACCGGTCGACTCCAAGCCCCCGTCAACCCGAGGGCTTGCCACACGTTGCCATGGTTTGAAGAAAGCGCTTGCTCTGTGAGCGGTGGCAAATGCAACACACGGGATCCGTGCTGGCCTTGTGGCTGAAGCTCCAAATAAATAGGTGTGGCCTCTTGCTGCAGCAGCCACCAACGCAGTGCATCCAAAGATGCCACCTCCTGCAAGTCATCCGACGTCGTGCCCACGCGCAACACCGTGTCACCACTGCGAAGCCCCACAGCCTCCGCCACAGAACCGACCACCGGAGATGCCAAAGTGGCTTGGGTTTCATATTGCCCCAGCCAGAAAGTGGCGGCATACAAACACACGGCCAACAGCAAGTTCGCCACAGGTCCTGCCGACACAATGGCCGCCCTCGCCCACAAAGGCTGGCGATTGAAGGCCATGGGTGCGTCATCTGCAGACACCTCAGCTTCGCCCTCATCCAACATCTTGACGAAGCCGCCCAAGGGAATCAGGCTGATAACGAACTCGGTGTCTTGCCCCGCATGCGGGCGACTTGACTTCCAACGCAGCAAGGGCTTGCCAAAACCAATGGAGAAACAAAGCACCTTCACCCCGCATGCAACGGCGACACGGTAGTGGCCCCACTCATGCACGGTGATCAGCACACCCAGCGCAAGCAAGAAAGCCAGCAAAGTCATGGTTTATGGCGCCAAACTATGAACGACGGCTTCGGCTGCCGCACGGACTTGGGCATCCAAGGCCAGCAAGTCTTCCAAGCTGTGCGGCGCAGCAGGCACCAGCTTAGACATGCAACTTTGGTTGACGTGATGAATTTGATCGAATCGAATGCGTCGCGCCAAGAAGGCCGCCACGGCAATTTCATTGGCGGCATTCAACACGGCGGTCGTGCCGCGCGGACCACGCAAGGCGTCCCACGCCAAATGAAGCCCTGCAAAACGCGCCGGATGGCCATGGTCATCCAACGACTCGAAGGTCATGGCCGACAAAGCGTGGAAATCCAATGCTTGTGCACCCGAGGTCATGCGTTCGGGCCAGCTCAAACCATAGGCAATCGGCACGCGCATGTCGGGCGTCCCCAGCTGGGCAACCACCGAACTATCGCGGTACTGAACCATGGAGTGAATGATGCTTTGGGGGTGAATCACCACCTCCAAACGCTCGGGCGGCAGACCAAACAAATAGCGCGCCTCGATCACTTCGAGCGCCTTGTTCATCATGGTGGCTGAATCCACCGAAATTTTGCGGCCCATCACCCAGTTGGGATGTGCGCAGGCTTGTTCGGGCGTGACATCCTTCAGCGTGGCGAGCTCGCGCGTACGAAACGGACCACCCGATGCGGTGAGGATGATTTTTTCAACACGTGCATCCCAGGTAGCGGCATCTTCTGGCAGCGATTGAAAAATGGCTGAGTGTTCACTGTCGATGGGAAGCAGGGTTGCGCCGCCTTGCCGAACGGCATCTAAAAACACTTCAGCACCCACCACCAAGGCTTCTTTGTTAGCCAACAACAAACGCTTACCCGCGCGTGCCGCTGCCAAGCATGGCGACAGGCCGGCAGCCCCCACGATGGCGGCCATCACCGCATCCACATCAGGATGCGCAGCCACCTCGTCTAAAGCAGCAGCGCCACTCAACACATGCGTCGCCAAACCCTCGGCGCGCACTTTGTCAGCCAACTGCGCGGCAGCCTGTGCCTGCACCATCACGGCGAAACGCGGTTTGAATTGCGCGCACTGGCGCAGCATCAGATCAACCTGTGTCGCGCCGCTCAAGGCAAATACTTCGAATCGATCAGGGTGACGTGCCATCACGTCCAGGGTGTTGGTGCCGATGGACCCGGTCGATCCCAGCACCGTGATGCGTTGTGGCCTAGCGCCTGCGTGCATGGTGGTCACACCGACTGCGCCAACATCAACGCCAAGGGCAAGGCGGGCAACAAAGCATCCACGCGGTCAAGCACGCCGCCATGGCCTGGCAACAACTGGCTGCTGTCTTTCATACCGGCGCTGCGCTTGACCAAAGATTCCACCAAATCGCCAGCCACGCTCATCAGGGTCAAGAACACGGTGGCCAAAACCAAAAATGCCCAACCCTTGCTCTGCAAGCGGCTGTACAAGCTCAGGCTGTCCACCGCGTAGTGGGTGTCCACCCAAATCCAAATACAGGCCATGAGCAACACGCCCACCATACCGCCCCACACGCCTTCCCAGCTTTTACCTGGGCTGATGGCGGGTGCTAATTTACGACGACCAAACGCACGGCCAGAAAAATAAGCCGCAATGTCGGCCATCCAAACCAGCAACAACAACGACAGCAAGAAATTGATGCCGACGACCTTCGCTTGGTACATCGCCACCCATGTCAGCCACAAAGCCAACACGCCGACCACCAAACGCAACCACCGAGCAATCGTGGCCCAACGCTCGACGCCGTGGCGAATCAACCAAGCGGCCACCAGCACCCAAGCAGCGCCAGTGATGTTCCAAATATGGGCAGGGGCTTGGTCGTAGGCCCAACGGGCAGACCAAGCATACAAACACAGCGTCACACACACAGCCGCCACACGCAAAGAACCGCGCATGGCAAAGCCATTCAAACGCCCCCACTCCCAAGCGCCCGCCGCAATCAAAACGAGCGTCAGGCCAGCCAAAGGCTCTGCGTCACGGGCCAACAAAGCCGGCAACAAAAGTGCCAACAACACCAGAGCGGTAATGACGCGTTGCTTCAACATCTGGCTCAGACCGCCATGATTTCGTGTTCTTTACCGGCGATGAGTTTGTCAATCTCAGAAATTCGGTTGTCGGTCTCTTTTTGGATATCGGCTTCTGCACGTTTTTGGTCGTCTTCTGAAGCGAGCTTGTCTTTCACCAACTTTTTCACCGATTCGTTGGCATCGCGACGCAAGTTGCGCACCGACACCTTGGCATTTTCGCCCTCGGTACGCACCACCTTGGTCAGTTCTTTGCGGCGCTCTTCCGACATTGGCGGCATCGGCACACGAATCAACTCACCCATCGAAGAAGGGTTCAGACCCAAATCGCTGTCGCGAATCGCTTTCTCGATCTTCGCGCCCATGGTCTTCTCCCAGGGTTGAACGCTCAAGGTACGCGCGTCCAACAAAGACACGTTAGCCACTTGGCTGAGAGGCACCATGGAGCCGTAGTAATCGACTTGCACGGTATCCAACATGGAAGGGCTAGGACGACCTGTGCGGATTTTGCTCAAGGTGTGGCTGAAGGCCGCAATGGATTGAGCCATTTTGGTTTCGTTGGTTTTTTTAATGTCAGCGATGGTCATGTTGTGCTCCTGAAGCAACGCAGTGTGATGTACGTAAAAATGTAGACGATTAAGCGTGCACCAAAGTGCCTTCGTCTTCGCCCATAACGACGCGCTTGAGCGCACCGTTCTTGAAAATAGAGAATACCTTGATTGGCAACTTCTGGTCGCGACACAACGCGAAAGCAGTGGCGTCCATGATGCCGAGGTTCTGACCAATCGCTTGGTCAAAAGTGATCTCTGTGTAACGCGTGGCGTGAGGATCCAACTTGGGGTCGGCAGAGTAAACGCCGTCCACCTTGGTCGCCTTCAGCACAATCTCGGCACCGATCTCTGCACCGCGCAAGGCAGCAGCCGTATCGGTTGTGAAGAAAGGGTTGCCTGTGCCGGCAGCAAACACCACCACTTTGCCCTCTTCGAGGTACTGCAACGCTTTGGGACGCACATAGGGCTCGACCACTTGGTCAATCGCGATGGCAGACATAACACGCGCAGTCAAACCCGCTTTGTTCATCGCGTCGGCCAGCGCCAATGCGTTCATGACCGTGGCCAACATACCCATGTAATCGGCCGTGGCACGGTCCATACCCACCGAACCTCCCGCGACACCGCGGAAGATGTTGCCGCCGCCAATCACGATGGCCACTTCGACGCCGAGGTGAATGACCTCGGCCACTTCGTCCACCATGCGAACGATGGTGGCACGGTTGATACCAAATGCATCATCGCCCATCAGCGCCTCTCCGGACAGCTTGAGCAAAATGCGCTTGTAGGCTGGCTTGGGTGAGGTCATGAAAGGCTCCTTGATGTGTGGTGTGAAATTTATGTACGAGTGATATCAAAAGGGGAGCCGAAGCCCCCCTTTGTTTTAAGCCGCTTGCTTTGCAGCAGCAACTTGCGCAGCCACTTCGGCAGCGAAGTCATCAACCTTCTTCTCAATGCCCTCACCCACCACGTAAATGGTGAAAGAAGCCACATTGGTGTTGGTTGCCTTGAGCATTTGCTCAACGGTTTGCTTGTCGTTCTTGACGAAAGTTTGGTTGAACAAAGACACCTCTTTGAGGTATTTCTGCACAGAACCTTCGATCATCTTGGTGGCGATGTCAGCAGGCTTGCCAGACTCGGCAGCCTTGGCAGCAGCGACTGAACGCTCTTTTTCGATCAACTCAGCAGGCACATCGGCGCTGGTCAAAGCCACTGGTTTCATCGCAGCCACATGCATGGCCACGTCTTTGGCGGCAGTTTCGTCGCCATCAAACTCGACGACCACACCAATGCGTGTGCCGTGCAAGTAAGCGGCCAACTTGTGTGCGCCTTCAAAATGCTTGAAGCGACGAAAGCTCATGTTCTCGCCGATCTTGCCGATCAAACCCTTACGCACATCTTCGAGCGTCGGGCCAAAACCGTCTTGGCTGTAGGCCAAAGCGCCCAAAGCTTCCAAAGAAGCAGGGTTGTTCTTAGCGATCAACTCAGCAGCAGCTTGAGCCAAGCTCAAGAAGCTGTCATTTTTAGTGACGAAGTCGGTTTCGCAGTTCACTTCCAACAAAGCACCTGTGTTGCCACTGATGTAGCTGGTCACAACGCCTTCGGCAGTCACGCGGCTCGAAGCCTTGCCAGCCTTGCTGCCGAGCTTGACGCGCAACAGTTCTTCAGCTTTGGCCATGTCGCCTTCAGCTTCAGTCAGAGCTTTTTTGCACTCCATCATGGGGGCGTCGGTTTTTGCGCGCAGTTCAGCGACCATGCTTGCGGTAATTGCAGCCATTTAAATTCTCCGTATTCAGTTCAAAACAATTTGGGTGTGAAAAAGGGGCTTCACAAGCCCCTTCTCAAACTTGGGCCGAGTGATTAAGCCGCGACTTCAACAAACTCTTCGCCGCCTTCAGTCACAGCTTTGACCAAGTCGTTGGCAGCGTTTGCACGGCCTTCGATGATCGCGTCAGCGATACCGCGGGCGTACAACGTCACAGCCTTAGACGAATCGTCATTACCTGGGATGATGTAGTTGATACCTTCGGGTGAGTGGTTTGAGTCAACCACGCCGATCAATGGGATGCCCAATTTCTTGGCTTCAGCGATGGCAATCTTGTGGTAGCCGACGTCGATCACGAAAATCGCATCAGGCAACACAGCCATATCTTGAATGCCGCCGATGTCTTTTTCAAGCTTTTCCATTTCGCGCTTGAACATCAACTGTTCTTTTTTAGACAAAGCATCCAAGCCGCCTTCTTGCTGGATTTTCATGTCTTTCAAACGCTTGATCGATGTCTTGACCGTCTTGAAGTTGGTCAGCATGCCGCCCAACCAACGCTGGTCAACATAAGGCACGCCAGCACGTTGTGCTTCAGCGGCCACGATTTCGCGAGATTGACGCTTTGTACCGATCATCAACACAGTGCCACGGTTCGCAGACAGCTGCTTCACGAACTTGATGGC
>CAIODK010000033.1 GCA_903856995.1 uncultured Burkholderiales bacterium | reverse complement strand
CTCGAAGACGTGCTGCGCGTCTTGGGTGCCAAGCGCTGGGATGTCTTGGTGAAGGTGGGTTTGCCCCGCTCCATGCCCTATTTTTTCGGCTCACTCAAAGTCGCCATCACCTTGGCATTTGTGGGCACCACAGTTTCTGAAATGACTGCCGCCAACGAAGGCATTGGGTACCTGTTGATTTCTGCGGGCTCAGCCATGCAAATGGGCTTGGCCTTTGCGGGCTTGGTGGTCGTCGGTGCGATGGCCATGGTCATGTATGAGTTGTTCAGTTTGGTGGAAAGGCACACGACTGGCTGGGCACATCGCGGCTCTCAAAACCATTGAACTGACACGCTTAAAAAACCGCTTTAAAAGCGGTTTTTTTTGCACTTAAATGCTCAAAACCATCAGAGACTTCCCTATATATCGAGTGAAAATTCGATAAATCCACCACAATTACGAATATCATCAATGCCATTCGCCCGGCTCACTAGCACTCTAGATCAGCCGGATATCCACTCACTCAATGGCGAACTCCATGGCAACTTCTCAAGACCACCGACAACTCGGCCCCAATTCTGCAGACAAACTATTTTTGGGATTTTTAGTCATCGTCGTTATTGCCGTCTCCTTACTCGGCATCGTCAACTACAAAGAAGCTCTTAAAACCGAGGCTGCTAAAACCAATGGCGAAGCTTGGGTGGCTTGGTTGACAGAGGCCGGTACCACGCGTTTTGAAGCGACCACACAACATCCCGAATGCAAAGGTGGCACGAAGCCAGCCGCTGATGCCAAACCAGGTAGCCCGGGCACATGGGGCGCTTGCTTTGCACACATCATGCAAACCTCTGATCTGAAAGATCAGATCAACACGTTCTTCAACGTTGCGCCACATTTTGTGGCTGCTTGCGTGCCCTCTGACCGCACCCTGATGGGCGCGATTTTGTTGGAAGACTTGATGCCCACCCCACCCGGTTCGGCCACACCTTTTGTTGCCACACAGTTGGTGGATGCCGACGCCATTGACTACAAAATGCAGTTGCGTTTGTCCGTTTGTGACAAAGGTGGCTATGCGATCAAAGTTGCTGAATTCGAATTCTGAGGTCTGACATGGATAACAAACGCGACAATTTTCTGAAAGACCTCGACGTTCAAGCTATTCTTGGACACGACGAAGAGGCAAATATTGACCGTCACTTACCTATGCGCAAGTGGCTGTACTCGTGGTTGCTGGACCCCAGCATTCCCGGCAACTTCCAAAAAGACTTGGACAAGTGGATTAGTTACCTGATCATCGGTAACTTGTTCAGCTTGATGTTTGAGCACGTGCCTGCGGTCTACGAACCTTACCGAGGCTGGTTTGAGTTCTTTGACATCTTTTCCGTCGCCGTGTTCACCATTGAATACGCCTTGCGCTTGTACCTCGCGCCAGAAGACGAGGAGTTTAAAAACCGGAAGAACTCACGCTTGGGCTTTATTTCTAGCCCCTTTGCCATCATTGACTTCTTGGCTGTTGCACCCTTCTACTTGAAGGCGTTCATCCCAATTGACTTGCGCGTGTTGCGGTTCCTGCGACTCTTGCGAATCTTGAAGTTGTTCCGCGTTTTAATTCCTGCCATCGCCGAATTCAAAGAACTCAACAAAGACCGCACCTTCCGCCAAAAAGTTCACGCCTTGGTGTTCCCAAGCAACTACGGCGGCACCATGCAAAACATCTTTGAGGTGTTCATTGCGGTGTGGGTGTTGTTGTCCGTGATGGCAGTGATCTTGGAGTCCGTCAAGAGCATCCACTACATCTTGCATCTGCAATTCGTCATCTTGGACGCTGTGGCTGTTGGCATCTTCACGGTTGAGTACTGCATGCGTATTTACTCGTGCGTAGAAGAGCCAGGCTACAAAGGCGCATTCTTGGGTCGTCTCAAGCAAGCTAAGTCTCCATCGACCTTCATTGACTTCTTAGCTGTGCTGCCCTTCTTCTTAGAAGTGTTCTTGCACCACTTGATGGACTTGCGATTCTTGCGAGTCTTCCGTTTGGCACGATTGCTCAAACTCACGCGCGGTAGCGATGCCACCGCTGTGTTGGTCAAAGTGGTAGTGCGCGAATGGCCGGTCATGGGCGCAGCCACCTTCATCATGATGCTGCTGCTGGTCTTGACCGCCAGCTTGGGCTACTTGTTTGAATACGATGCGCAGCCTGAGAAGTTTGAAAACATCCCCACCTCTATCTATTGGGCGGTGATCACCTTGGCCTCCGTGGGTTATGGCGATATTTCTCCAGTCACCCCAGTTGGACGTGCACTCACCAGTGTTTTGGCGCTGATGGGCATTGGTATCTTTGCGATCCCTGCCGCCTTGTTGGCCTCGGCCTTCAGCGACGAATTGGTGAAAGAGCGTGACCAGTTGAAAGCTAACTTGTTTGCCATCCTCAAAGATGGTCACATCAGTGAGACAGAAGCTGAAATCATTCGTTCAGAAGCCAAGCGCCTGCATTTGACAGTTGCCGAAGTCAACGCGCTGATCGAGGTGGTGGTCAAAGAGCACGAGCTGGAAGAGCGCAACCCGCTGCCCATCCACAAGATTGCCGAAAACCCTGCCTTGGCTGTGGAGCACTACAAAGTTTTGTTGGGTCAAATCCGACAACTGGGCGTGCAGACAGATGAAGCCAAATTTGAAGCAGCCGCACAAGAAGGTGCGCGATTGTCATCAAACGAACTGGCTTTGTGGCAGAAAATACAAGGCAAAGCCTAAACCACTTGGTTTGAGCTAGTCCGCATTCAAACAAGCGGTCACACCCAACCCGTGTGACCGCTTGTTTATTGAGACCCCTTCTTTCATTTAATTTCGTTAGACCTTCGCAATGACTACAGGATTTAAGACCACCCTGATGGAAATATTGGACGGTTCGCCCAAGCACACGGCGAGCCGCTTTGTTGAATTGGCCATCACCTTGGTGGTGTTGGTCAACTGCTCTGCCGTGATCCTAGATTCCGTCCCCGAAATCCACGCCGAATACAAAGATTTCTTTCACGAGCTGGAGTTTTGGAGCGTGATGTTCTTCACGGGTGAATACATCTCCCGAGTATGGTCGTTAGGCGCTAAGTACGACAGCGACAACGGTGGCTCTTGGAAGGGTCGCCTTCAATACATGTTCAGTGCATTTGGCTTGGTGGACTTCTTTGCCACCATGCCGTATTACATGCACATGTTCATCCCAGGCTTGGACTTGCGCATTTTGCGCGTCTTGCGTTTGCTGCGAATTTTGAAACTATCCAAGTACAACACGGCGCTGCAAGACTTGTTCCACGCCATTCATTCCGAACGCCAAGCGTTTGGCTCTGCTGTGTTCCTGTTGACCATCGCCACCATCGTGTCGGCCTCGTTGATGCACTTCGCGGAAGGCCACCAGCAGCCCGAGTTCTTTGGCACGATTCCTCATTCGATCTATTGGTCCATCGTGACCATCACCTCGGGCTACGGCAACGTCGAACCCATGACCAAGGCAGGTGAAGCCATCGCGCTCATCACTGGGTTCTTGGGCGTGTGTATGGCCGCGATCATGACCGGTATCGTGGCCTCGGCCTTCTCGAACCAAGTCGCACGCAAGAAAGCAGCGTTTGAAGCCCAACTGCGTGAGGTGTTCTCTGACGGCAACATGTCAGAAGCCGAAAAAGAAACCCTGAAACGTTTGCAAGCCCATTACCGCTTATCAGACGAGCAAGTCGAAGCCATGATGCTCCGCGCCAAAAACAAATCGTCCGCCACTGAATGAGCGCACCATGACCACTGCAGTTTCTACTCTCTCCACCTACCAACGCATCAAGCGCCGCACCTTCGAAATCATGGAAGGTGAAGTGCCTGACAAGTTCAGCAACTTCGTCGAAATTTTCATTGCTTTGCTGGTGGTAGCCAACGTAATTGGGATCATCTTGGAGTCCGTACCCGAGATTCACGACGCCCTCGCGCACGAGTTCCACTTGTTTGACATGTTCAGCGTGGCCGTGTTCTCGGTTGAGTTCGTCATGCGCGTTTGGTCGTACGGTGAGAAATACACCCACAGCGGCGGCACGGCATGGCAGGGTCGCAAAGAATATGTGTTCAGCTTCTACGGCATCATCGACTTCATCAGCACCGTCCCGTTCTACCTCCAGCTGTTGTTTCCAGGCGCCGACTTGCGCGTGCTGCGCATGTTCCGCTTGATGCGGATTTTCAAACTCTCTCGCTACAACAGTGCGTTTGAAGACATGGTGGCTGCCGTTAAGGCGGAGAGAGACTCTTTTTCATCAGCCGTGTTCTTGCTGTTCATCAGTTGCTTGCTGTTCTCTTCGCTGATCTACATCATCGAAGGCCACGAGCAGCCTGAGGTGTTCCCCTCCATCCCAGCGGCCATGCATTGGTTCGTCATCACCATCGTCTCCGGCTGGGGTAACGTGGATCCGGTGACCTTCTTAGGTACCTTGCTGGTGATCTTGACCCAGATCTTGTCCATCGCCCTAGCCGCCATCCTGACCGGTGTGGTGGCCACCGCCTACACCGCGCAAGTGGAGCGTCGACAAGCCCTGTATGAGATGGAAGTTCGCTCCGCGCTGGCCGATGGGGTTGTCACAGATGAAGAAAATGCCAAACTTAGAATGATGCAAGCCAAACTGGGGATGTCTGATGAGCAAGTGCAATCTATCGTCACGCAGATGGAAGAAGAAAAGCACATCTCAGCCGCCAACAAGCAATCGTAAAATTTAATCCGAAAGCAATCATGGATAACGGCTCCTACGAAAAATACAAGCAAGAAAACCCCGACGTTTTCACACCACTGTCCACTTACGACTACATCGACCAGTTTGTGCATCAACTGACCACCGCAGAACTGGTGGTATGCATCGTTGCAGTCGTATTAGCCGTGTTTGCCGTTTATCAACTTTTTGCTAAACGTAAGCGCAAAAAACCAACCGACCACAGTGAGTAAAGGGAAGAACCATGAGTGAAGTTCCAGAAACAGAATTGCCCGATCACGGCAGCGATCCATTTCGCACGCGTTGCGCCATGTTGGTGTCAACCTTAGCCATGTGCTTGGCCATTGCCAGCTTGGGCGGTAACAACGCCTCCAAAGAAAGCATGAGCAACAATATCTTGGCCGCGAATGCCTATTCGTTCTATCAAGCCAAGAATATTCGTCAGACCGACTACAAACTCGCTGCTGACGAACTGCGCCTCCAACTGGCCAATGACAAGCTCTCGCCTGCTGCCAAAACATTGGCCGAGAAGAAACTGGCTGACTACGAAAAAAACATCGCTCGCTATGAGTCTGAGCCCGAAACAGGCGACGGCAAAAAAGAGCTGATGGAGAAAGCCAAAGAACACGAACACGAACGCGACATTGCCCTGCGTCAAGACCCGTGGTTTGACTATGCCGAGGCGATGTTGCAAATCTCTATCGTGCTCACCTCAGTCGCGATTCTGACGGGAACAACAGCGTTGTTCTGGGTCCCTTGCTTCTTAGGCATCGTGGGCATCCTCTGCACCATCAACGGTTTTATGTTGATCATCTAAATGTTTCGGCATAAAAAAAGGCCGCGTGAGCGGCCTTTTTTGTGGGCTTAGAAATTAAATCTCTTTCGTACGACTCTTGATGTCATCTTCCGACATCAGTTCCAACTCGTAAGCACGATGCTCTGAAATCCACTTGCGAGAGACCATCAATCGCAAAATGGTTTCACGCGTGGCTGGCGATGTGTTGTCTTCGGTCAGTTGTTCACCAAACAGCAGCACCATGATGGTTTTGCCGACAATGTTCAACAAAATACCAAACAGAACCAAGCCCATCAACATGGTGACTGCCGCAATTAAGCGTCCACCAAAGGTGAGTGGGAACATGTCTCCGTAGCCCGTGGTCGTCAGTGTCGTCATGCACCACCACATTGCTGCGGGGATGGATGTGAAAAAGCGTTTGTCTTCTGGGATGGGGTTTCCACTGACAGGGTCGACTGGCATGAACTTAGCCGCTTCAGGCGCTGCATCGGCTGGCAGTGGTGTCTCTTTGATTTGCGCATCCAACTTGGCTTGACCCAGGGTGATTGCCTCCGCTGAATACAAATCACCTTCCACGTAGTACATCAACGTGCTGGAGATCATCACCACAGAAAACAAAGCAATGAAATAGATCTTGAGGTTGGTCAAAATTGGGTTTGAAGCTTCGACTTTCTGCTCCAACTGTTGCAAGGCAATGCGCGCCATCTTCAACACCCGAAGCACTCGCACAACTCGCAAAACACGGAACACTTTGGAACCTTGCAAAGCAGTCAAATTCATGACCATCAAGTAAGTCGGCAGGATGGAAATCAAGTCAACCAAGCCCCAGAAGCTGAAGAAATACTTCACACGATCTTTTGCAAAATATAGATTGCCGAGATAGTCAACCGTGAAGAACAGCACTGCCGCGTATTCCACGTAATTGAAGAGTTGCGCATGCACAGTGGCGTAGGGCTCTACGGTTTCGCCCGCCAGTGACAAGCATGAAATAAAAATCCAGAAGTTGATCAACATCACCCAACGTGTAAATCCCTGGCTTGTGGGGTCTGTAAAGATCTTTCTCACCAAACTCTCAGAGTTTTCATGGTGAATCACTTGTGTATGCATAGTGCTTCCTTCCGTGTTAGAACCAAACGAAAATTTGGTTTGATAGCGATTTTAGGAATTTCTCAATCGTCGTACATCTATTTCTACTTCGTCATAACTAACGAATAAGAGTCATTTCACAATAAATACCAACTAATTACGGCATGTTATTTTTTATTAATAGTTAAAAAGAATTCTAAAATAAAACTCAACATTTCTTCACTAATTCAAGGAATTCAACTTCTACACCACGCTCCACCCACCACAACACACACGCAACCCAGAAGTGCGAACCGTTCTATAAGGTAGAGTGAACTGAATTGAACAGTTGCAACGCCTCGACATTAATCCGATGACCGCACACACCCACACCACCCCACTCGCCAGTATTTACAAATGGGTCTTTGATCCTGAGCATAAGCATGGCTACCAACAAACGGTCGAACGCACCCTTGCCTTCTTGATCGTAGCCAGCGTGCTCGCGGTATTACTTGAAAACACACCCGAGATCTATACCGGACACACCCTTTGGTTTCATTGGTTTGACGTGGTCACGGTGGGCATCTTCACCGCCGAGTACGTGATGCGCGTCGCCACCGCGCACCTGAACCCCGACTTTTCAGACAAAAGCTTTCCCCGCCTACGCTACGCCTTCAGCTTTTACGCCTTGGTTGACTTGGTGGCCATTGCTCCGTTCTACTTCGCACGCTTTGTCGATGTCGACGTTGAAATGCTGCGCGTGCTCCGGGTGCTTCGACTGGCGCGAATGTTCAAACTCTCGCGCCAACTGATTCCTGCATGGCATGAGTTTCAGACACTCAATGAAGGTCGCAGTTTCCGCGCCAAAGTCTTTGCCTTGTTAGAACCCACGGGCCACTCTGGTCGCTTGCACGCCTACCTCGACAACTTCATCGTGTTCTGGGTGGCGCTCTCCATCACCTGTGTGATTTTTGAAACTGTGGCGTCTGTACGCGCTTTATTCGCGGTCGAATTTCAAGTCATCGACATGATGGCCTTCACCCTCTTCACCATCGAATATATCGCCCGCGTTTACTCGGCCCCCGAAAACCCCAAATACAAACATCTGCATATGCCGCACTGGGCACATGTGCGATCAGGCTCGGCCATCATCGACTTATTGGCCATCTTGCCGTTTGTGTTGGAGAGCCTCTTCAGCCAACACCTCGACTTGCGATTCTTACGGGTGTTCCGCTTGATCCGGATGCTGAAACTCACCCGCTACACCTCGGCCCTCGAGACACTCTACAAAGTTGTGCTGCGTGAATGGCAAGTCATATTTGCTTCGGTGTTTGTGATGATGCTGTTGGTCGTGCTCACCGCCAGTTTGGGTTTTTTGTTTGAACACGAAGCACAACCCGACAAATTTGAAAACATCCCACAGTCCATCTACTGGGCGGTGGTCACACTGGCCTCGGTTGGCTATGGTGACATCTCACCCATCACGCCCATGGGCCGCGCGCTCACCGTGGTACTCGCACTCGTGGGCATTGGCATTTTTGCCATCCCTGCTGGCT
>CAIODK010000032.1 GCA_903856995.1 uncultured Burkholderiales bacterium | reverse complement strand
GGGCTCTTCGCTTGAAGTCACAGAGTCCAAAGCCAAGCAGGTCGAGGCCATCATCCGCGAGTTCCCAGAGGTGCGCTACACGCTGTCCACCATCAACACGGGCGCAGCCAACGGAAAGATGTACGCCAGCATTTATGTGCGCTTGGTCGACCGCAAGGACCGCCAACGCAATGTGGACCAAATGTCTGCCGCACTGCGCGAGCGACTACTTCGCGTACCGGGCATCACCGTCACACACGCTGGTTTGCTGGATGCCGTAGGTGGCAACAAACAAGTGGAGTTCTCACTGCAAGGCAGTGACTTGCGCGAGCTAGAACGCCTGACCACGCAAGCGATGGCCAAAATTCGGCACATCCCTGGTTTGGTTGATTTGGACTCCAGTGTGAAGCCCAACAAGCCCACCATCGACGTGAAGGTGCAGCGCGAAGCGGCGAATGACTTTGGCTTGTCACTCGGCTCTATCGGTAACCAACTGCGCATCTTGGTGGCCGGACAAACCGTGACCAACTGGCGTGCGGCCGATGACCAAACCTACGACGTGAACGTGCGCTTGGCCCCCAGCGCCCGCAACGCTTTGCAAGACTTAGAGCGACTGCCGTTCACCATTGGCATCAACGCCGACGGCAGCCCCCGCATAGCGCGTTTGAACCAAGTGGCCAAAGTCGAAGAAGGCACAGGGCCCAACCAAATCAACCGCCGCGATTTGATGCGCGAAGTGGCCATCAATGCCAACGTGTACAACCGCTCAGCGGGTGAGGTATCGGCAGACATTCGCAAAGCCATGGACAGCATCCAAATGCCACCCGGCTACCGCTACCAATTCAGCGGGTCCACCAAGAACATGCAAGAGTCATTTGGCTATGCCATTTCGGCACTCGTGTTGGCGATCGTTTTCATCTACATGATTCTGGCCAGTCAGTTCAAGAGCTTTTTGCAACCCATGGCCTTGATGACGGCCTTGCCACTTACTCTGATTGGCGTGGTGCTGGCCTTGTTGTTATTTGGCTCCAGCTTGTCGATGTTTTCGGTCATTGGCGTCATCATGCTGATGGGCTTGGTCACCAAGAACGCAATTTTGCTGGTCGACTTTGCCATCCGCTCCCGTGAACCTCAAGAACAGCCCGATGGCTCGTTCAAGCCGGGCCTGAGCCGTCACGATGCCTTGCTGCTGGCCGCCGAGGTCCGTTTACGGCCCATCTTGATGACCACCCTGGCCATGATTTTCGGTATGGTGCCTCTGGCATTTGCGATGTCCGAAGGTTCTGAGCAGCGCGCGCCGATGGGGCAAGCCGTGATTGGTGGGGTGATTACCTCGTCTTTGCTTACTTTAGTGGTCGTTCCCGTTGTGTACTGCTATTTGGACGATTTGTCCGAATGGATGAAACGCAAATGGGCGTCAGGCTTTGACAAGCCTGCCCGTTAAAATTTTGCCCAGCATTAACTGATCGATTTCGGAGTTTAAAAATGAATACCCACGCACAAGCCCGCTTCAACATGGTTGAACAACAAATCCGTCCTTGGCAGGTGCTGGACCCACAAGTCTTGGCCGTGTTGTCACACGTACAACGTGAGTTGTTCGTGCCTGATGCTTACCAAGCCTTGGCCTACACCGACACCGACATTCCTTTGGACCACGGCCAAACCATGTTGCCCCCCCGCGTAGATGCCCGTTTGATGCACGACCTGCAACTCACTGGCACCGAAAAAGTACTCGAAATCGGCACCGGTAGCGGCTACTTGGCGGCACTCTTGGCAGGCCGCGCTCAGCGTGTGGTGAGCTTGGAGATCAACCCAGAGTTGGCCAGCAACGCACGCAACAATCTGCAACGCGCTGGCATCACCAACGTGGATGTCCGCGTGGCTGATGGCAGCACCGGTGCTTCAGGTGACGCCCCGTTTGACGCCATCGTGCTCGGTGGTTCTGTCGCTGAAGTGCCGCCCGCCCTGTTGCAACAACTCAAAGTTGGCGGTCACCTGCTGGCCATCGTCGGTCAAGACCCCGTCATGGTGGCCACCTTGTACACACGCACCGCAGATGCGGCATGGAACAGCAAAGCCTTGTGGGACACATCAGCCCCACGTTTACAAGGCTTTACAGAACCATCACGCTTCAAGTTCTAAAAGCGCGGCATGATCGATCAAATCCAACCGGCTCAGTTGCAAGACTGGATCGTTGCTCAAGCCCCTCATGGCCCCACCGTGGTGCTGGATGTGCGCGAACCTTGGGAAGTGCAAACCGCCTGCGTGACAGCGCAAGGGTTTGAGCTGATCAAGATTGTGATGCACACCCTCCCTGCACGCTTGCAAGACTTGAACCGAGACCAACCTATCGCTTGTTTGTGCCACCACGGTGCGCGCAGCATGCAAGTGGCCTCATTTTTGGCGCAACAAGGCTTCAGCCATGTGGCCAACATCACAGGTGGCATCCACGCTTGGTCGTCACAAGTGGACGCCGCTGTGCCCACGTATTGATTTTTGAAAGAACTGCATGTCGCTCTCTCGCTCATTGTTTCGTACCCTTCCCCTGACGGCAGCGGTTGTTTTGGCTTTTGCTTCCAATGCACAAGCCCAAAGCTTGGTGGAGATGTTCGACGCAGCGCGCGGCTACGACGCAGGCTTCATCTCGGCCAAAGCCCAGTTCGAAGCGAACTTGGCCAAAGCGAACCAAACACTGGGCGGCATCTTGCCAAACATTGCGTTGTCGGCGAGTGCGACGCGGACTAACTTTGACTACCGCCCAGATACCCCTAACACAACTGCAACACCGCCTGTCGTTGCTTCTCAACGGTTATACGGCACAGGTTCTGGCGCCATCACACTAAGTCAACCTATCTATCGCCCTGCTGCCTGGGCTGCTTACCGCCAAGGTGGTCAACTGCTCCTACAGGCTACAGCGCAATACGAAGCTGCGGAGCAAGACTTGCTCGTCCGCGTCTCGCAGGCCTACTTTGACGTGCTCACCAGCGAAGACAACCTCGAATTGGTGCAAGCACAAAAGAAAGCTGTGGGCGAGCAATTGGCTTCAGCCAAACGCAACTTCGAAGTAGGTACAGCGACCATCACCGGTGTGCGTGATGCACAAGCCAGGTTTGACTTAGCCAACGCACAAGAAATTGCAACGGATAACGATTTACGCATCAAACGCCTTGCGCTTGATTTGGCCGTAGGCTTGAGCAATGCCAAGCCTAAGCGCCTAGCGAACAACACAAAATTAATAGATGCCCCAACAGAAGATGTGAGTATTTGGGTGACGCAGTCAGAAGCCGCAAGCCCTGCTGTGCGCCAAGCACAACTCGGTTTGGAGATCGCATCTCTCGAAGTCAATAAAGCCAGCGCTGGTCATAAGCCAACGGTTGATGCCCAGCTGTCTTACTCTGGCGTTCGTAACGTAGACGGAAGCGCGACAAGTGCCATTCCTTCACACATCTACAACCCATCTGCCGCAATCGTCCTAAACGTCCCGCTCTTCGCCGGTTTCACTACCATGTACCGCGTCAAAGAAACGGTGGCTTTGGAAGACAAAGCCCGCTCGGATTACGAAAACGTGCGTCGCACAACAGCACAAGCCACACGCACGGCCTATTTCGGTTTGGTGGCGGGTCTGAGCCAAGTCAAAGCCTATGAGGCTGCCGAGGCTTCTAGCCAAAGCGCTTTGGATGCCAACAAGCTCGGCTACTCGGTCGGCGTGAACATCAACATCGACGTGTTGAACTCGCAAAGCCAGCTCTACCAAACCAAGCGTGACTTGGCCAAAGCCCGTTACGACGTGTTGGTCGGCAACTTGAAGTTGCGCCAAGCCACCGGCACGTTGACGCCTGCAGACTTGCAGCCTATCAACGCGTTGCTCGCGCCTTAATTCGTTTCTAAGTAAGGCAGCAGCGCCTGCACGGTGCGCTGCGCAGCCCCGCGATGGGCTTGTGAAAACTCCATGCAGGCTTGCACATGCGCGTTCTCATCGGGACCAAAACGCACCATTTGCAACGCCGTCGTCACGGCCTGCGCCATGTCTGCCACACGCAACGCAGCACCGGCCTCTTCAGCCAACTGGGCTGCCTCGGCAAAGTTAAAGGTGTGCGGTCCCATCACCACGGGACATCCGCAAGCGGTGGACTCAATCAAGTTTTGTCCGCCCAAAGGCGCAAAGCTACCCCCCAGCAAAGCGGCGTCTGACAAGCCGTAATACAGGGCCATTTCCCCCAACGAGTCGCCCAACCAAAGCGTATTCACATCGTCTTGCTTGTCGAGATCGGGGCCATCGACCCAAGTGCTCCTACGCGACACGCGCCAACCCCGATCTGCCATCAAGGCTGCCACTTCAGCGAAGCGCTGCGGATGACGAGGCACCACCAACCAATGCACCGCATTGATGTGATCGTGTTGATCCAAGGGGGCGTCTTTCAACGCCTGCAGGGTGTCCAACCACATCGCCTCTTCGCCCTCGCGTGAGCTGGTAAAAAGCAGCACAGGGCGTTTGATTTTCTGTTTCCAGACCAAGGCCTGCGCGAGTTGGAGGGGCTCAGGCTTGGCATCGAATTTCACATTGCCCAACACGCCCACAACTGGGGCACCCAAGGTGCGCAGGCGCTCGGCATCCGCATCGGTTTGTGCCAACACCGCAGACAGCCCTTGGTAGGCGGGACGCGACAGCCATGACAAGCGTTGCGCTTGGCACATGCTCTTGTCGCTCATACGTGCGTTGACCAACACCAGTGGCACCTGCGCCTTGTGGCATTGCGCCACCCAGTTGGGCCACAACTCCGTCTCCAAAATGATGCCCATGCGCGGTTTGAAGTGCGTCAAAAAACGCTGCACCGCCGCCGGCGTGTCCCACGGTTGCCAGACTTGTACATCGCCGGGTTGCAACAGACTCACGCCTTGGGCACGGCCAGTGGCGGTGCCGTGGGTCAACAAAATACGGAGATCGGGTTGCGCTGCGCGCAGGGTTTGCAGCAGCACGGCCGCGGCACGGGTTTCGCCCAAGGACACCGCATGGACCCACACATAGCCGCCCTCTGTGGCCGCTTGCGTGTAATAGCCAAAACGCTCATCGATCGCCTGCAAATAACCGGCCTCATCTCGGCCACGGCGCTGCAACTTGCGACGCAACAAAGGCTGCAACGCCCACATCAACCAGCTATACATCTGCAAGGTCATGGCGCGGCATCCTTTGCTTGCAAACAAGTCAGCCACGCATCCCACACCGCATCCACGGTGGGCGTAGGGCAATCGACCACGCTGCACTGGTGGATTAAGCCTTCGGGGCCGGTACGCCATGCCGTGTCGAAGTTGTATATCTGGACGTGCGGCAAATCGAGCGCCACGGCGATGTGGCTCAGCCCACTGTCCACACCGATCACACCGGTGCATTGCGCCATTTCAGTCGTGAGTTGGTCCAACGACCAGCGCGGCCACACGACAGCACCAGGCAGCATGTCGGCCAAGGCCTCGCTGCGCACGCGCTCGGCCTCGTTGCCATGCGGTAGCGCCACATCGAAACCGTGCTGCTTCAGACGTGTGCCAATTTCAAACCAGTTCGCCAAAGGCCATTCTTTATCTGCACGTGAAGTGCCATGCACCAAGGCCACCACCGGTTTGCGTTGCAACGCCGCATGGCCTAAGCCGTAATGCATGGTTTTTGGCAGGTCGTAGGCCAGTGCTTGGGCGCACAACACGCGCCCGCGCGTGACGGCATGGATGTGCGGCGCCACAGGAACCGCGACATCTGCGACCCACCGCGTGGGCAGCTCGTAGCCTGAACCATCGGTGCGGTTGGCCAGGGCATAGCGTTTACCGCCCTTCGCTTTGCGCGCGAGCCAAGCGACCAATGCCGACTTGGTCAGACCCTGCAAGTCGATGATGACGTCGTAGGCTTCTTGCTGCAGATCAGTTTTGAAGGCTTGCCACTCGGCACGTGTGTGGGCGCGTGTTTCGGCTTTGAAAAAATCTTTGCGCCAGCGACGCAGCGCACACGGAATCACGCGATGCACGGCAGCACAACGTGCCGCCAAGGGTGCGAAACCACGCTCGACCACCCAATCAATTTGGGCATGCGGAAATGCGGCTTGAATGTCCATCACTGCGGGCATGGCGTGCACCACGTCGCCCAGAGACGAGAGTTTGACGATCAACACCTTCAACGGTGCTTGACGTTCACGCACGCTCAATGCGCAGCCTCTTGAAACTTCGCATCTGGCTTGACGCGACGCAACAGCACCAGCATGTCATGCTCAATGCGGTCAAGCGCTGCTTGGGTTTGACCTTCAAAGCGGAGCACCAGCACGGGCGTGGTGTTGGATGCGCGGATCAAACCAAACCCATCGGCCCAGTCGATGCGCAAACCGTCAATCACACAAGCCTCTGGCTTGAACTCGGGCGAAGGCAACTCACCGGTAGACACCCAGTGCTGCAGCTCGGCGCTCAAACGGTGTGGCTCGCCTTCGGCGCAGCCCACGTTCAATTCCGGGGTAGAGAAGCTCGTAGGCAATGCATTGAGCACCGCATTTGCATCGGGGCTGCGGCTGACGATTTCGAGCAAGCGGCAACCGGCATAGGTGCCATCGTCAAAACCGTACCAGCGTTCTTTGAAAAAGATGTGGCCGCTCATCTCACCGCCCAAAGGTGAATTAACTTCTTTCATCTTCGCTTTGATGAGCGAGTGGCCAGTTTTGAACATCAGCGCTTCACCGCCAGCTTCGCGAATGGCTGGCGCCAGACGTTGCGAGCACTTCACATCAAACACGATGGTGCCGCCAGGCACGCGGGAGAGCACGTCTTGCGCGAACAGCGTCATTTGACGATCGGGGTAAATGGTTTCGCCGTCTTGGGTGACGATGCCCAAGCGGTCACCGTCGCCGTCGAACGCCAAGCCTAATTCAGCACCCGTCGTTTTCAGCGCTTGAATGACGTCTTGCAAGTTCTCAGGCTTGCTCGGGTCTGGATGGTGGTTGGGGAAGTTGCCATCCACCTCGCTAAACAGCTCGATCACTTCGCAACCCAAGGCGCGGAAGATGGCGGGTGCGGTAGCGCCTGCAATGCCGTTGCCGCAATCGACCACCACTTTCATGGGGCGGCTCAGGCGAATGTCGCCCACGATGCGGGCTTGGTAGTCTGCCGTGACATCCACTGACTTGACGCTGCCGCCAGCTTTGAGCGTCCAGCTCTCTGCTTCAATGATATGGCGCAAGCCTTGAATTTCATCGCCGTAAATCGCACGACCACCCAACACCATTTTGAAGCCGTTGTAGTCCTTGGGGTTGTGACTGCCCGTGACTTGAATGCCGCTCTTGCACAAGGTGTTGGCCGCGAAGTAAAGCATGGGCGTGGTGACAGCGCCCACGTCAATCACATGCACCCCGGCCGCAACCAAACCGCGAATCAGGGCTTCGACCAACGAGGGCCCACTCAAACGCCCGTCACGCCCTACCGCCACTGTGGTTTCGCCCGATGCGGCTGCGTGTGTGCCAAAGGCACGGCCCAAAGCTTCGGCAACGTCAACATTCAGAGTGGAAGGGACGACACCACGAATGTCGTAGGCCTTGAAAATAGAGTGGTTAATTTGCATAGAAATAGATTGTAGAGAGCCAAAGCCCCGTCTGAGCAAGGTCCAACTATGATGATTCCACCCGCATTCCCAAACTCATTGCCACGCGCGCCACATGCCAACGTCTGCCACCTACCAAACGCACACCACGTCCCCGCTAGGCGATGTGTTGTTGGCCGCCAATGAACACGGTTTAACTGGCCTATGGTTTGTGCACCGTCAAGCGCACATGCCGGACAGTCGCCAATGGCTGACGGATCATGCACACCCCGTGATGCAGATCGCGGCCCAACAGCTACTGGAATACTTCAGCGGCGAGCGCCGCACGTTTGATCTGCCTCTGCACGCCCCTTGGGGTACGCCCTTTCAACGCGCAGTTTGGCAAGCACTGAAACGCATCCCCTACGGCCAGACCCGTAGCTACGGGGACATTGCACACGACATCGCCAACCCCAAAGCCGTGCGCGCCGTGGGTGCGGCGATTGGGCAAAACCCGCACAGCATCCTCGTGCCGTGCCACCGCGTGGTGGGCGCGAACGGGTCACTCACAGGGTTCTCTGGTGGTTTGGACCGCAAGACACATTTGCTTGCCCACGAGGCAACGCACGCATGACGGCGCCTGCTTTGCACTGGCGCGTCTGGGTGCCTGAGTTTGTGTTGTTGGCCTTGTTGTGGGGGGCGTCATTTTTGTTCATGCGCGAAGGTGCACATGACTTTGGGCCTTTCCCCACCGCCTGGGTGCGCGTCACCTTGGCCGCCCTCATGCTCACGCCGGTATTGATCTGGCGTAGAGAGGTGGCTGTGCTTCAGCAGCATTGGCGCCCCGCGTTTTTGTCTGGGCTCCTAAACTCAGGCATTCCCTTCGCTTGCTACGCCTATGCGCTGATGCACATCAGCACGGGCATGTCGTCCATCCTGAACGCCACCACACCTTTGTTTGGTGCCCTCATTGCTTGGTTTTGGTTGGGCGACAGGCTTAATGCAACGCGGGCATTGGGCTTGGCACTGGGATTCACAGGGGTGGTATTGCTGGCCAGCGAGGTACCGGGGGGCGTGTCCTTCCAATCAGGCGGCTCAGGTTTGGCGGTGGTGGCGTGCTTGGTCGCGACCTTGTGTTACGGCATCGCCGGCAGCTTCACCAAACGGTATTTGCACAACGTGCCCTCCCTCGTCACGACCACAGGGAGTTTGTGGGGCGCCAGCTTGGGGCTCTGCTTGCCCGCCTTATTGACGTGGCCCACCGAGACGCCCACCTGGCACGCTTGGGGCGCGCTGGGCATCGCTGGCTTGCTGTGCACAGCCTTGGCATATGTCCTGTATTTTCGTTTGATGACGCGCACAGGCCCTGCACGCGCCATGACCGTCACCTATTTGATTCCGGTGTTCGCGAACCTGATCGGCGTGGTGTTCCTAGACGAAGTCGTCACGCATTGGATGATGGTCTGTGGCCTCGTGATTGTGTTGGGCACGGCTTTGGCGTCGGGCTTGGTGGGGCGTCAACGCGCAGGCTAACCCAGAGTCATACAGATGACAGGCGGTGCTTCTCAGGAGTGGCCACACGCCGTAGCATTCGCCTGATTCAATATTTATCTGGGAGCCCTTTGTGCGCATTGCCACCTACCGCCATCACAACCAACGCCACGTGGGCCAAGTCTCTGCCGATGGGCGCCACGTCACCGCGTTTGATGTCACATCCGAAGTTGCCCAATACGGCGCACTACAGTTGATTGAAACCGTCATGGCCGGCGGCCAACTACCTCCCTTAACCAGCCACAGCGTGGCTGTGACGGATGTGCATTTAGAAGCCCCCATTCCCCTGCCTCGTCGAAACATTTGGTGCGTGGGTCGCAACTACCATGAGCACGCCAAAGAGCTGTCAGCGTCGGTGTTCAAAGACAGCAACACCAACACGCAAGCGTGGCCCATCGTCTTCACCAAAGTGCCTGAATGCGTGGTGGGTCCGTTTGACGATGTACATCTGCCTGGCGCAGACATCTCTGACCAGATTGACTACGAGTCCGAGTTGGCGGTCATCATTGGCCAAGGCGGCAAGAACATCAAAGCGGCAGATGCCATGAAGCACATCTACGGCTACACCATCGTCAACGATGTGACCGCCCGCGATGTGCAGATGCGCCACCAGCAATGGGATATGGGCAAATCATTCGACACGTTCTGCCCCATGGGCCCGTGGCTGGTGACGGCCGATGAAATAGATGGCACACGCACACGCGTGCGTGGGGTGGTGAATGGCGAGCAACGCCAAGACGGTCCCACCGAAAACATGATTTTTGACATCCCAAGCTTGATTGAAACCATCTCTCGCGGTATCACCTTGTACCCTGGTGACATCATCGCCACAGGCACACCCGCAGGTGTCGGTATGGGGTTGAAGCCTCCGCGCTACCTGCAAAAGGGCGATGTGGTGCGCGTTGAGATCGATGGCATTGGCCACATCGAAAACAAATTCATCTAACTCACAAAGGCCACCATGACACGTCGCACAGCCCTGCTCAAAACACTGGCCTTGGTGGTCACAACCTCTGCGCTCACGGCATTCGCGCAAGAAGACTACCCGACCCGCCCCATCACCATGCTGGTCCCTTTCCCACCCGGCGGCGTCGCAGATGCAGTAGGTCGCCCCGTGGCCGAGGCCATGGGACGCTACCTGAAGCAAGCGGTGATCGTGGAAAACAAAGGGGGTGCGGGCGGTGGCATTGGCATGGCGCAAGTTGCAAAGTCCAAGCCAGATGGCTATACCGTGCTCATGGCTTTGTCATCCTTGGTCGTGCTTCCCGAAGCAGACAAGGTCCTCAAGCGGACACCTCTGTTCCAGCTCGATCAACTCAAACCTATCGCACGCTTCAGTGCAGACCCCACGGTACTTGTGGTGAACGCAGACAGCCCCTGGAAAACCTATGCTGAATTCATTGCATTTGTAAAAAACAACCCAGCCAAAGTGTCCTTCGGCTCATCCGGCAACTATGGCACCATGCATGTGCCCATGGAGCAACTCAAGGTCGCCACAGCCACCCACATGCTGCACGTGCCCTACACCGGCGCAGGCCCAGCAGTCATGGCCTTGTTGTCTGGGCAAATCGAAGCCTTGTCCACCGGACCTGCCAGCGTGATGCAACAAATTAAAGCCGGTAAATTGCGCGCATTGGCACATTGGGGTGATGGCCGATTAACTGCAATGCCTGACGTCCCCAGCCTGAAAGAGTTAGGTGTGCCTATCGCCTACGCGCAGTGGGCGGGTTTATTTGTACCAGCCAACACACCGCCCGCGGTGGTCGAGAAACTGCGACAAGCCGCCAAGTTCGCAGCCACCGATACCCGAGCCAATCAATCCATCGTTGCAGCAGGCACCTCGTTCATGTTCCAAGACATGCCCGAGTTTGAACGCTATGTACAAACCGATGCAAAAGACATGGCAGGACTGGTGCAACGCATTGGCAAAGTCGACTAATCAGGTCTCAAAAGCTCATAAGAGCAAAGCCTGCTACAATATCCGATCGCTTTAGTCGACTTCTAGCACGCACCTCTACATTGCCGTGCCAGCCCCTTAGCAAAGGGGCATTTAAGTAAATCCCCACTTCTTCGCGTATTTCTACTAGCCCTTTCAGGGCTATGTTCCGTCGTTCTATTTTTCTAAGATTTTCATGATTCCCGCTATTCGTATTCAAAATAACTCCATCACTCTCGGTAAATACTGCATTGCAGCCTGCCCGCGCACCTTGCCCAGTGGCCGCTTTGCGGCCCAAGTGTCTGTCGCCAGTGGCAGCGGCAGCGCGCGCACCGACCGCGTAATGTGCTTCACCGATCACTTTGCCAGTCACGCAGACGCAGCCAACTTTGCAATTTCAAAAGGCCTCGACTGGGTCAATAGCGTTGTCAAAACGCATTAAAAGAGAGCCATGAAAAAAGGCTTCGCAACCGAAGTTGCGAAGCCTTTTTGGTGTACTCAGCGCAAGGCTGAGACAAGGGATCTGCAGGGCTTAGTAACCGCCGCGACCGCCACCACCGTAGCCGCCACCGCCTGAACGGTCGCCACCACCGTAGCCGCCACCGCCGGAGCGATCGCCACCACCGTAGCCGCCGCCGCCTGTACGTGGAGGACGTGCCTCCATTGGGCGAGCTTCGTTCACTGTGATGCTACGGCCGCCCAACGACTGACCGTTCATGCCTTCGATAGCAGCTTGCGCTTCAGCATCGCTGCCCATTTCGACAAAGCCGAAACCTTTAGAGCGGCCAGTGTCGCGCTCCATCATGACTTTAGCGCTAGTGACAGCACCGAATTCGCCAAATGACTGCTCGAGATCGCTGTCACGAACTGTGTATGGCAAATTGCCGACGTAAAGTTTATTGCCCATGGGGACTCCTTAGATACAAAAAAAAAGCGATGGGGTCCCGAAAGCACAACAAACCCGAGAAGTAACGCCGTAGCGCGCGAAACTGACCTATCACTAACTTGCGCTCGTCTTTATAACGAGCACGCAAGGATTATGCACCTCTTTCGACATTTTTGTGGATAAATGTCAAGAATGACCCCTTGCAATGCACAAACACCTTCACGGGAGGCTTTTTACGATGAAGCGTTGCACAAACTCACCTGCCTGGGCAAGGGAACCCGCATACATGTGTCGTCCACTGTTAGCGGGATTGCCTTCATCGAATCCGCCCTCCACAACGGCCAATTCCGTCGAGGATGAATTTTTAGATTTCAGGTCAAGGTACAACGCTTTGGCCTTGTCGAAACGGGTCCAGCCGTTGGAGTCCTCTTTGTGATGCAGCACTTGTACAGGCACGTGCAGCGCTGCAGTGACCATCGTTTCATTCCTACCTCCGCTAAAAATGACACCACCAAGCTTGGCTTGACTCTCAGGCGCCTGATTCAAGAATTCCGCAACGCTGATGGCCCCATTGCTATGCCCCATCAGAATAATGGGCTGCGGTTTTTTTTGATAGTAGTAGTCGATCACGGCCGCTAGTCGATCCAAATGTGCACGACCTCTGCGAGGTTCAACATTTCCGTTTTGCCAACCCAGTGATGTTTTGCTATCTAGAAACACCAAATCAACTGCCAGCTCTTCATCACCCTTTTCGCTCAGTGTTTTTAAAAGCCATGTAGGCTGAGGGTTAGTTTTTGAAGCGATGCCAAAGCTACCGTCCCCACCTGGAAGAAAAATGAGGGTCGCTCTTGCGTTGGGTTTAGACCAATACGCGGTCGGAATATCGTCCCCAAGGAACGGGACAGCAATCACCTCAGCATGCAATGCGGCGTGAGCACCTAGACAAAGAAGAAAACCAAAGAGTCTTTTAAGCAAGATACCCCCCATTCAAAACAAAGTCTTTCAATTATTTACTGCTTTGAGAAACGGGGGAATGCCAGCTGATGCAAAATTTGATAATCTTGTATAACCGAGTCAGTTTGACGTACACATATCCGTAGGGATCAGATAAATGGAAAACTCTGACTTAGCAGTCTTGCGATCAATCCACACATGGCGACAAATGGGAGAAAACGTTCTTTTAGCCACAGTGGTACGGACATGGGGATCCTCACCTAGGCCCATTGGCTCCATCATGGCCTTATGCGAAACAGGTGCAGTGGCAGGGTCTGTGTCTGGCGGATGCATTGAAGACGACCTAATTCATGAGTTCACAGGCGGTGATAAAAAATTTCTCTCAACGCAACCCGAGCTTAGAAAATATGGCGTTACCGCAGAAGAAGCGCATCGCTTCGGCTTGCCCTGTGGGGGAACGCTAGAGCTAGTTCTGGAATTCAATCCGGATGTTCAATTACTCTCTGAAATCATTCAACAGCTTGAATCACGAAGGTTGGTTTGCCGAATTACAAACCTC
>CAIODK010000031.1 GCA_903856995.1 uncultured Burkholderiales bacterium | reverse complement strand
TGAGTTGGTGAAGTTAAAACTACCGGTGATGACCACGGATTCGTCAATCACCATCACTTTGTTGTGGGCGATGGCGTGCATGCCATCTTGGCGCACGTTGATCTGGTCATCCGCCAAGACGCCCATCACATAGCCATTTGTTGACGCACTCTTCTTGTCGAACAACACGCGCACGACCACACCACGGTGATGCGCGCGCACCAAGGCTTGGGCAATCGCGTTGTGTGTAAAGCCGTAGGCTTGCACCAACACCTCCCGCTCGCTGGCATCCACCGCGCGCTCGATGGCGGCCGCCGCACTTGCGGGCGGTGTGAAGTAAACCCCTAAAACCTCGACTGTCATACCTTCTGTGCTGATGAGATCGCGGACGTCTCGCGCTGCCGCAACCGCCGTGGTGAGCAAACACAGCAACACCATGTTGACCATGCGACAGCAATACTCAAAGAATTTCATAGTTTGAATACTAAACCGCAAACCACGTATTTATTGACTTTGACCTAAAGGTGACAAGCTCAAATGGGATGTGAAGGGTAAAGTCAACCCGCTTTGAAACATCACCCTTCCCCCCCCGCTCATTCACTTTCGCCCACGACCCGTCGGGCGATTTTTTTGTTGTCCTTGGCCACCTTCTGCAGCATGGCCGTGCAACGAATTTGTGACCCCATGCTGCCCGAGCTCTCGCGCATCTTTAACGCGCCCATCAGCGAAGCGTCACGCGTGATCTCATTCTTTGCGATCGCCTACGGATTGATGCAGCTGTTTTATGGGCCTGTGGGCGACCGCTTCGGTAAATTTCGCGTGGACATGCTGGCGGCCATCGGGTGCAGCGTGGCCTGCCTGATGTCGGCATGGAGCGCAGATCTCGACTGGTTGGTCGCGGCTCGCGTGGCCACGGCTCTGGCCACCGCGGCCATCATTCCCCTGTCTCTGGCTTGGGTGGGTGATGCGGTGCATTACGAGCAGCGGCAAGAGACCTTGGCGCGCGTCGGTTTGGGCACCATGCTGGGCATCACTGCGGGGCAGTTGTTTGGGGGGCTATTGACTGACACCTTGGGTTGGCGTTGGGCGTTTGTGCTGATGACCGCGGCCTTTGCCTGCGTCAGCGTCTTAATGTGGCGACAGCTCAAGCATCTTGAGCCGGTGGCGCACCACACGCATGCACCGACGGGCTTCTTCAAGCAACTCCAACAAGTGGCCCACGACGCATGGGCACGCACGTTGCTGAGCGTGGCAATGGTTGAAGGTGCGATGATTTTTGGTTTGCTGGCCGTTACCGCATCGCATTTGCACCAAATGCACCACATCTCACTCACGCTGGCAGGCGGCACCACTGGGCTGTTTGGCCTGGGCGGCATGGCCTATATGGCAGCGGCCAAATGGGCGATACGGCGTTTTGGAGAAGTGGGCTTGGCGCGTTACGGCGGTTTATATTTCGGCCTCGCGTTCTTGGTGATTGCGTTTTGCCCTTGGTGGCAACTGGCGTTGCCTTCATGCTTTGTGGCGGGTTTTGGTTTTGCCATGTTTCACAACACCATGCAAGCCAAAGTCACGCAAATGGTGCCCACAGCGCGCGGTACAGGCGTCACGTTGTTTGCGGGTTTTTTGTTTTTAGGTCAGTCTTTGGGGGTGTTGATGTTGGCCGAGCTCATCAGCCGATTCAACTCCAGCTATGTGCTGAGCGCGGTCGGCTCAGGCGTGGTTCTGTTGGGCGCTTTTTTTGCACACGTCATTGCCAAGCGCAACGCCACACAGGCCGACCACGCTTAACATTGCACCCATGACTCAAAATATCGAACAACTCGCCCAGCAACTCGAACAACACCCAGATTACCGCGTGCTACGCCGCCTCGTCCCTGGGCGTGTGTTTAACACCCCAGCCCCTGGACAAAAACTGAGCAAAGGCATCGTGCTCGACACCGAGACCACGGGGTTTGACGTGGCCACTGATCGCGTGATTGAGCTCGGCATGCTGGCCTTTGAATTCGACCCCGTCACAGGTGTGGTCTACCGTGTCAGTGACGTGTTTGATGAACTGGAAGACCCAGGCTTTGCCATCCCACCGGTCACGATTGCGGTGCACCACATCACCGACGAGATGGTCAAAGGCCATCGCATCGACGATGCGCGAGTGGCTGAGTTTTTGAAAGATGCAACCGTGGTGATTGCACACAACGCCTCATTTGACCGTCCTTTTGTCGAAGCCCGCTGGCCCCTGTTTGAACAACTCAACTGGGCCTGCAGCATCAAAGACATCAATTGGCGCGAAGAAGGCTTTGGCTCTGCGAAGCTCGAGTATTTACTCAGCACCCAAGGTTACTTTTACGAAGCCCACCGCGCCGAAGCTGACTGCTGGGCGTTGCTAGAGTTGCTCAACCAAGTGCTGCCGCAAAGCCAACAAACTGCTTTGCTTGCCGTGTTGGTCACCCTGAACCAACCGCAACAAAAGGTGTATGCCGTCAACTCCCCGTTTGAGACCAAAGACAAACTCAAAGCGCGCAACTACCGCTGGTCGGCTGAGTTGCGCTGCTGGAGCCGTGTGGTGTCGGGTGACGCAGAGAAAACCCAGGAACTCGATTGGCTCAAAAACCATGTGTATGGCCAGCGAAGTGCACGGGTTGAAGTGGAAACCACAGGTGGCAAAGTGCGCTACTCTAACCGCCAAGGTCACAAAGAAGTCGTGACGCTGTAAGCACAGGGCACACAACCAAAAGCCGGGCTAGCCCGGCTTTTTTTAGTAACTCACGAGCTGCCAAGGCACTTGGCAACCTGGCACCTGGGGGTAGTACTGCTGTGCTGTTGGGCAGAAATACGCCACCCGACTAGGCTGCGCATATTGCTGCTGCACCACCACTTGTTGAGGCATGACGTAGCTAGGTGTGCTGGCTGCGTAAATTGCGCCACCCACAATCGCGGCGCCCAAAACGGGGGCAACCCAATTGTTACCCCAGCCACCGCGGTAGCCATAACCACCGTGATGTCC
>CAIODK010000030.1 GCA_903856995.1 uncultured Burkholderiales bacterium | reverse complement strand
CGTGACGCTCTCAAAACCAGAACGTCCGTTTGTGGCGCTACCGATTTTCCCGTCACGTTTCTTTCGCCATTCATGCATCTATGTGAACGCGAACAGCGGGATTCACGAGCCTAAGGATTTGATTGGCAAACGCATTGCCAGCCCCGAGTACCAAATGACTGCACCAGTGTGGATTCGCGGTATCTTGGCCGACCACTACGGCGTGCCTGTGGATGCACAGCCCTATTTGTTTGGGGGTGAAGAGGAGGTGGGGCGCATCGAAAAAATGAAGCTGCAATTGCCGCCCAATATTCAAGTCAACCCGATTGGTCCGACGCAAACCTTGTCACAAATGCTGCACGACGGCGAGCTGGATGCGTTGTACACCGCGCGCATGCCTTCCTCGTTTCGCAAGGGTGACGGCAAGGTCAAACGTTTGTTTGAAAACTATGTGGATGTGGAGCGCGCTTATTACCGCCAGACTGGCATCTTTCCCATCATGCACACGATCGTCATACGCCGCGAGGTGTACGAGGCCAACCGCTGGATTGCGCAATCGTTGACCAAAGCCTTTATCGAAGCGCAACGACGTACCTATGATGATTTGTACGAAACCGCTGCGCTCAAAGCCATGCTGCCTTGGCTGACGGCGCATGTGGAAGATGCACGCCGTGAGTTTGGTGACGATTGGTGGTCGTACGGCTTAGAGAAAAACCGTGCGACGCTAGAGACCTTCACCCGCTACCACCATGAGCAAGGTTTGTCGCCTCGCAAGTTGGAGGTTTCGGAGTTGTTTGCACCTGAGTCGCTCGAGGCTTTCAAAATTTAAACCCGCTCCTAAGGAAACCGTATGAAACGTTTGCAATGGATGGTCGTCGCTGTGGTGGGCCTGTGCTGTGCGATCAGCAACAGCGTGGCGCAAAACTTTCCCAATAAACCGATTCAAATCATCGTGCCCGTTGCCGCGGGTGGCGGCACGGATTTGCTGGCACGCACGCTGGGTCAAAAAGTGAGCGAGCTGTTGGGCCAACCCGTGGTGATCGATAACCGCTTGGGGGCCGGTGGCAACATTGGTGTGGAGATGGTGGTCAAAGCCAAGCCTGATGGCTATACCTTGATCTTGTCGCCGGGCACCATCGCGACCAACGTGGCGGTGTACCGAAAGTTGCCCTACGACTTGGTGAAAGATTTGCAAACCGTCACCTTGGTAGGCCAAACGGGCTCAGTGCTGGTGGTGCATCCCTCGGTCAAAGCCAACAACGTGCGCGAGTTTGTGGAGTTGGCCAAGGCCAGCCCCGGCGAGTTGAACTTTGGCTCGGCAGGCATGGGAAGCCCGCAGCATTTGCACGCGGAGTTTTTCAACCAACTCGCGGGCACTAAAACAAACCACATCCCCTACAAAGGCCAATCACAGGCGATGACCGATTTGGTGGGCGGCCAATTGGCTTATATGTTTAGCCCTCTACAAAATGCGTTGCCCTACATCCAGCAAGGGCGCATTCGTGTTTTGACGGTGGCCGCGTCTCATCGCAACCCGAAATTACCGGACGTGCCTTCGCTGGCCGAGGTGGGCTACAAAGGAGTGGACTTGGCCAATTGGTTTGCGGTGTTTGCCCCTGCGGGAACACCACCGGCCGTGGTGAAAAAACTCAACGCTGCCTTCGTGCAAGTGGGCAACACGCCTGAGATGAAAGCCAAGTTTGAGAAGCTGGGGTTTGAGCCCTTCTTCACCACGCCAGAAGAGGGCGCAGACTTCATGCGTGCCGAACTGGTGCGCTGGGCACGTGTGGCGGCCTATGCCGGCATCAAAGCAGAATAACGAGAGCACCCCATGACAAAGCAACTGTTAGAAGACTTGGCACTGGCCAATCACATTTTGGTCAACGAGGGCGTGCTCGACGGGTTTGGGCACATCAGCGCTCGACATCCGCATAACCCCGAACGCTTCTTCATCGCGCGCAGCATGGCCCCCGCGTTGGTCGAGGTGGCAGATATGGTGGAGGTCGATTTGGACGGCAACGTGCACGATGCGCAAGGCCGTCGAACGTATGTCGAGCGCTTCATCCACAGTGCGATTTACAAGGCGCGGCCGGACGTGATGTCGGTCATCCACAGCCATTCGCCGGCGGTCATTCCGTTTGGGGTGACCGGTGCGCGATTGCGTCCGATTTGTCACATGAGTGGTTTTTTGGGTGCGGTGACGCCGGTGTACGAGATACGCCACAGCGCCGGCGAGAGCTCCGATCTGTTGATCAGCAATCAAGCCTTGGGTGAATCGCTGGCGGCCGTGTTGGGCCAGTCGACGGTGGCGCTCATGCGCGGCCATGGCAGTGTGACGGTTGCAAGCTCCATCAAGCAAGCGGTGTTTCGCGGTATTTACACCGAGAACAATGCGCGTCTGCAAAGCGAGGCCTCGCGCTTTGGGGAGATCACTTTCCTCACCGAGGCTGAGGCGAAGGCGACGTCAGACATGAATGACATGCACCTCGACAGGCCTTGGGAAATGTGGAAACGCAACGCCCTGAAAAAGGGCGCATAAGTATTAATGCTTAGGGGTTTCCCGTGACGCGCAGTGCCTAGAATGCAGGTTTTCCCCTTCGTTCATCTCAACTGGAGCTTCACATGAAAAAGCAGTTAGTTACCTTGGCCGTTGCCACTCTGTTGGCAGGCACCGCATTTGCACAAGCCAACGACACGATCGCCAAAGTCAAAGCCGCAGGCGCTATCACCATGGGTGTGCGCGACTCTTCAGGCGCGTTGTCTTACACCTTGGGTGACGGCAAATATGTGGGCTACCACGTTGAGATTTGCCAACGCATCATTGCCAACCTCGAGAAGGTCGTCGGCAAGAGCTTGGAAACCAAGTACATCTCGGTCACCTCACAAAACCGCATTCCATTGACAGAGAACGGCACTGTGGACATCGAGTGCGGCTCCACCACCAACAACGAGGCGCGTCAAAAGCAAGTGGCGTTCGCCTACACCACCTACGTGGAAGAAGTGCGCATTGCGGTGCGTGCCAACTCAGGTATCACCTCGATCGGTCAGTTGAACGGCAAGAATGTGGCCACCACCACCGGCACCACGTCTGTGCAACTGTTGCGCAAGAACGAACGCGCCACAGGCGTTGACTTCAAAGAAGTGTTCGGTAAGGACCACGCAGACAGCTTCTTGCTGCTCGAGTCTGGCCGTGCTGACGCGTTTGTGATGGACGGCCAAATTTTGGCTGGCAACATCGCCAACTCCAAAGCCCCTGCGGACTACAAAATTGTGGGCGAAGTGTTGAGCGTTGAGCCCATCGCCATCATGATCCGCAAGGACGACCCCGCCTTCAAGAAGTTGGCAGACGACACCATCGCTGGCTTGGCTAAATCGGGCGAACTTGCCAAGCTCTACGACAAGTGGTTTGTGCAAGCGATTCCTCCAAAGAACATCAAGCTCGGCATGCCTGCCAGCGATGCCAACAAGGACGCTTGGAAGAACTTGAACGACAAACCTGTCGAAGCCTACGCCAAGAAGTAATTGAGAAAAGACAGCAAACATGGCACTCGAATGGCAGGTTTTTCTTGAAGACGATGGCGGTGGAAGAACCTACCTCGAGTGGATGTTTGAAGCCTGGGGCTGGACGCTCTCTGTAGCGGGCGGCGCTTGGGTGGTGGCGATGGTGTCGGGGTGCCTGATCGGCATCTTGCGCACCCTGCCCCCCGACAACCGTGTGAATGTCGGGTTAGCGAGATTCGCCAACGTGTGGGTGGAGCTGTTTCGCAACATCCCCGTGTTGGTCCAAATTTTTCTCTGGTACTTCGTGCTGCCTAAGGTCTTTCCGGTCATGCAGCAAGTGCCGGGGTTTGTGTTGGTGGTGTTGGGCCTAGGCTTCTTCACCTCGTCGCGCATCGCTGAGATGCTGCGCGCTGGCATTCAAGCCATGCCACGCGGCCAGCGCTATGCGGCCATGGCCATGGGCTTTACCACTTGGCAAACGTACCGCTATGTGCTGCTGCCGATTGCGTTTCGCACCATTTGGCCGCCACTCACCAGCGAGTCGATGAACTTGCTCAAGAACTCGTCGGTGGCGTTTGCCGTGTCGATTGCTGAACTCACCATGTACGCCATGCAAGTGCAAGAGGAAACCTCGCGCGGTGTGGAGGTCTACCTCGCGGTGACCGCGTTGTACACCGTGTCTGCTTTTGCCGTGAACCGTGCGATGGCTCTGATTGAGCGCCGTATGCAAATCCCCGGCCTCGTGGTCGCGGGCAATGTGGGCGGGGGGCATTGAGTATGGGTAACCTTGATTTTTCTTTCCTCGACTGGGACATCTTCAGCAAGTTTGTGCTGAAGGGCCTGTTGTTCAGCGTGGAGTTGACGCTGGTGGCCACCATCGGCGGCATTGTGTTTGGCACCGTCCTCGCGCTGATGCGCTTGTCGGGTAAAAAAGCCCTAGAGTGGCCCGCCGTCATTTATGTGAACGGCATGCGATCTATCCCCTTGGTGATGGTGATCTTGTGGTTCTTCTTGCTGATTCCATTTTTGATCGGCCGCTCCATCGGTGCTGAGCTGTCGGCCACCATCACCTTTGTGGCGTTTGAAGCGGCGTACTTCAGCGAGATCATGCGTGCGGGCATTCAGTCCATCCCGCGTGGTCAGGTCATGGCAGGGCAAGCCTTGGGCATGACCTATGGCCAGAACATGCGTCTCATCGTGCTGCCGCAAGCCTTTCGCAACATGATTCCGGTGTTGCTGACACAAACCATCATCTTGTTTCAAGACACCTCACTGGTCTACGCCATTGGTGCGTATGACTTGCTGAAGGGGTTTGTCACGGCTGGCAAGATTTATGGCCGCGTGGAAGAGGTGTACCTCTTGGCTGCCTTGGTTTATTTTGTAATTTGTTTTGGCCTCTCGGCCACCGTGCGTCGCTTGCAAGCGCGTATTGCCATCATTCGCTAAGCCTTAAGTTGCGCTGGAGTTCATCGTGATTGAATTAAAAAATGTGTCCAAGTGGTACGGCCCCGTGCAGGTGCTGAACAACTGCTCCACCAGTATCCAAAAGGGTGAAGTGGTGGTGGTCTGTGGCCCGTCGGGCTCTGGCAAGTCGACCCTCATCAAAGCCATCAACGCCTTGGAGCCCTTCCAACAAGGCGAGATTTTTGTGGACGGCGTCGCCGTGCACGGCAAGGACACCGACCTGCCCAAACTGCGCAGCCGCGTGGGCATGGTGTTCCAGCACTTCGAGTTGTTCCCGCATTTGTCGGTGACCGAGAACCTGACCATTGCACAACAAAAGGTGCTGGGCCGTAGCGAAGAAGAAGCGCATGCACATGGTTTGAAATACCTCGACCGCGTGGGCCTGATGGCGCACAAAGACAAATTCCCGGGCCAGCTGTCAGGCGGACAACAACAACGCGTGGCGATTGCCCGTGCCTTGAGCATGGACCCCATCGTGATGTTGTTTGACGAACCCACGTCAGCCCTCGACCCCGAGATGGTGGGCGAGGTGTTGGACGTGATGGTGGACTTGGCCAATGAGGGCATGACCATGATGTGCGTGTCGCACGAGATGGGTTTTGCACGCAAGGTGGGAAGCCGCGTGATCTTCATGGATGTGGGGGGCAAGATTCTGGAAGATTGCTCGAAGGAAGAGTTTTTCAACCACCCCGAAAACCGTCAGCCACGGACCAAAGAGTTCTTGAACAAGATCTTGGCGCACTGATTTCTGTTTTCGCGCCGGAAAAGGTTGCGCAGCTTGGGCACTGCAGCTTCCTCATGCTGGAGTACCAGAAATCGTCAGCCGCCGCACCCAAGCCGCGCAACTGTCGATCACCAACAGTTCTAACCAAACTTTTGTAAGCCGCAGTCTGTGGGTAGAGGGCATGGGTAGGTGACGATTTCTGGTACCCCAGCATGAGGAACCTGCCCATGCCCTCTGCCCACAGCGAGCCCAGAAACAAAAAAGCGACAATCAGGGCATGACGCAAGAACTCACCATCACCAGACCCGACGACTGGCACCTGCACGTGCGCGACGGTGCTGCACTCAACACCGTGGTGCCGCATACCGCCGCCGAGTTTGGCCGCGCCATCATCATGCCCAACCTCCGCCCACCGGTCACCACCGCGGCACAGGCCATGGCATACAAACAACGCATCTTGGCCGCAGTGCCGCCAGGCGTGCGCTTTGAGCCCTTGATGACGCTCTACCTCACCGACAACCTGCCCGCAGACGAAATCGCGCGCGCCAAAGACGCAGGCGTGGTTGCCGCCAAGCTCTACCCCGCCGGCGCAACCACCAACAGCGATGCTGGCGTGACCGATCTGCGCAAGACCTACAAAACACTTGAAGCCATGCAAAAAGCGGGCATGTTGTTGTTGGTGCACGGCGAAGTCACTAGCCCCGACATCGACTTGTTTGACCGCGAAGCCGTGTTTATCGACACCCAGCTCATTCCGCTGCGCAAAGATTTCCCTGAACTCAAAATTGTGTTCGAGCACATCACCACCGCTGAGGCCGCGCAATACGTGGCCGGGAGCGACAAGTACACGGCTGCCACCATCACCGTGCACCACTTGCTGTACAACCGCAACGCCATCTTCACCGGTGGCATTCGCCCGCATTTCTACTGCTTGCCGGTGTTGAAGCGCGAGACGCATCGCCAAGCCTTGGTGACAGCGGCCACCAGTGGCTCACCCAAGTTTTTCTTGGGCACCGACAGCGCGCCACACCCCGCGCAACTCAAAGAACACGCCACGGGCTGCGCCGGTTGCTACACCGCCCACGCGGCGATGCCGATGTACGCGGAAGCGTTTGACAACGCTGGGGCGCTCGACAAGCTCGAGGGGTTTGCAAGTTTTTACGGGGCTGATTTTTACGGTTTGCCACGCAACAGCGACACGCTGACCTTGCGCCGCGAGAGCTGGACACCGCCCGAGAGCTTTGCTTTCGGTGATGCTGAATTGAAGCCATTGCGCTCTGGCGAGGCACTGCCTTGGCGTGTGGTTTAGAGGGCATTGAGTGGTCACACCCGTGGTTCGCCCAATGGCGTGACATAGGCGAGCCCATCGCAACGCAAGCTCTGCAACAACACAGCGTGGCCGACGCCCTGAACGCTAGGCGCGACAACAACGTGACGTTCGTTCCCCAAGCTGCCCTGCCTGAGGGGCAAGCCTACGAAGACTTCATTTTCAAAACCGCGCAAGTCCCCACCCGAGATGGTCTGCACGACTTCTTCAACGGCCTGTGCTGGCACCGATTTCCTCTGGCCAAGCGTCGTTTGAACCAACTGCAAGCCTCAGAGATTGAAGCGCAAGGCATTCGCCATACACGCGGCCCGGTCCGTGACGCGCTCACCTTGTTTGATGAGAACGTCGTCCTGATGCACGCGCCTGATGAGGTGTGGGCTGCGCTGCAAGCGCGCGATTGGCTTAAACTTTTTGTGGATTTGCGCGACCAATGGCAGCACGTGCACCTCGTGCTGTTCGGCCATGCGTTGCTTGAAAAACTCGTCACGCCCTACAAGTCCATCACGGGTCATGTGTACCGCGTTGCGAATGAAGTCAATCCGCATGACGAAGCCGCGCTAGACGCTTGGTTGGTGCAAGACCTGCAACCCACCAAGCTCGCCACCAAACCCTACGAACCGCTGCCCGTGCTGGGCGTACCCGGCTGGTGGGTGGCCAACACCGAGCGGGTGTTTTACGAAGACACGCATGTGTTTCGTCCGAAACGTGTCTAATATTCGTGTCTGAGGTCCTTTGACTTCACCGCTGAAAGGGAAATCATGAAACGCATTCTTCTGTTCGTCCTGACCAACCTGGCCGTCATGGTGGTGCTCGGGGTCGTCGCCAGTTTGCTCGGCGTCAACCGCTACCTCACGGCCAACGGTCTGAACCTGTCTAGTTTGTTGGGCTTCTCGCTCATCATGGGTTTTGGCGGTGCCATCATTTCGCTCTTGATGAGCAAGCCCATGGCCAAGTGGAGCACGGGCGCGCACGTCATCAATCAGCCTGCCAACCAAGATGAAGCTTGGATTGTCAGCACCGTGCAGCGCCTGTCTGAGCGCGCTGGCATCGCCATGCCCGAAGTGGCGATTTACGAAGGTGAGCCCAACGCCTTCGCCACAGGCGCGTTCAAAAACTCGGCCCTGGTGGCGGTGTCTACCGGTTTGTTGCAAGGCATGACCCGCGAAGAAATCGAAGCCGTGCTGGGTCACGAGATTGCGCACGTGGCCAATGGCGACATGGTCACGCTCACGCTCATCCAAGGCGTGCTCAACACCTTTGTGGTGTTCTTGAGCCGCGTGATTGGTTACTTTGTGGACGGCATGTTGCGCAGCAAAGACGACCAATCAACAGGCCCCGGCATGGGCTACTACATCACCAGTTTTGTGCTGGATATCGTGCTCGGTTTTGTCGCCAGCATGATCGTGGCGTGGTTCAGCCGTTACCGCGAGTTCCGTGCGGACGAAGGTTCTGCGCATCTGTTGGGCAATAAGCAACCCATGATCAATGCATTGGCACGGTTGAACAGCATGCAAGCGGGTACCTTACCCACCAGCGTAGCGGCGATGGGCATTACCGGTGATTTGGGCAAATTGTTTGCCACCCACCCACCGTTGGAAGAGCGCATTGCTGCGTTGCAAGCGGCGCAATGAAGTTGGTTTCTGTGCAAGCGGTGGCGACTGTAGCCATTCAGCCTGCCGCTGATCTCACGTCTGCACAAAAACGGTTCAACACGTTGTTGACGCGCGTGTCGCAGCTGTCGACGTCGATTGAGATGTTGGAGGCCTTGTCGGTCAAACACCGCAGCAGTCACCTGAGTCAGATGTCGGCCTTTCAGCAACAAGAAGATGCGGCACGCAAAAGCTTGCTCTTGTTTTTGGATGGACGCGTGCACCACGGCGAGCTCACAGCGACGCAACGGCGCAGCGCCACGCAAATTGTTTTGGCGTTGTGCGAGGCGTTGGCTCACAAGCAGGACGCGCAAGTGCAAGCTGTGTTCAACCAACACCACAGCGAAGAAGACGCCCAAGCCTTGGAAGAAGAAGCCCGCGCGGGCGCTGAACACGCCAAGGCGGTGTTTGAAGATTTGTTCGGCAAGCCCCTCGCAGGCGTGGACGATTTACACACGGCAGAGGCGGTGTTTGAAGCGGGCCTACGCCAACACCGCGCCGAGCAACAACGCCTAGAAGACAAACGCCAGGCGAAGAAGGTCAAGAAAAAACCAACCGCACGCCAACTGAAAGATGAGCAGCAAAAGATGGATGCCAACACCGCGCTGCGCACGGTGTATCGCCAACTGGCCAGCGCCTTGCACCCCGACCGAGAGCCTGACGAGGCCGAACGTCTGCGCAAGACCGCGCTGATGAGCCAAGTCAACGCCGCGTACGACCGCAAGAACTTGTCCGAGTTGCTCAAGCTGCAATTGCAACTGGCGCAAATCGACAGCGCCAGTTTGAGCCGCATCGCGGACGACAAACTCAACGCCATGTGTCTGCTGCTCAAAGAGCAAGTGGAGGCGCTAGAAGAAGACGAAGCGCAAGCTCAGTTTGAAATTCGTCACTACTTGGGTGTGAACCAACTCGACCACATCAGCGAAGAGAGCTTGGCGCGCGCGCTGGCCATCCAGCTGCGTGACAAAGAGCATGGGGTCGACACGCTAGAGCGCGACCTGCGCCGCATTCAAAACGAGGCGGAGCTCAAACGTTGGCTCAAAGAGCAAGCGCAGCTGGCCAAAGAGGCACGGGCCGAGCTGACGGATTTGGATCGGTTGCTGTACCGTTGAGCGCAATCTGGTTGTCAAAGTCTTTTTGAGAGTAGATAAATATCTGTATATACGATTGACTCAAAATGACCTCTCGTTTATAGAGGTTGTTTGCGGTGCATAACTTAAAAATCAGTCCTGACATTCAGCGTAAGCTGTCGTTCAAACATTCGGTGACGCGCCTAGAAGTAGAGCAATGCTTCGTTAATCGTTCTGGACGACTCTTGATGGACACGCGCGAAAAGCACAAGACAGACCCGCCTACGCTTTGGTTTCTTGCACTCACTAATCAATCCCGGATTTTAAAAATTGTGTATATACAAATCGGCTCTACAATTTATCTGAAATCGGCATTTAGCCCGAATGAGACAGAGATTGAGATTTATAGCCGCCACGGTTAACCGGTCAAGCGACCTCGAAAGGAAGATCACCGTGAACACATCGAAGATTGAAACCACCGCTGAAGCTTGGGACGGTCGCGCATTGGGTGCCAGTGCCGATCACGTTGCCGTGGCAGAGGCCGCGCATGAACAAGCGTTAGACAAAGCGATGGAGCTGCAGTCCATCTCTATCCGTTTGCCTAAGCAACTGATTGAGCAATACAAGTTGATCGCCCACTTTCATGGTGTTGGCTATCAGCCATTGATGCGCGATATCTTGACGCGCTTTGTACCCAATGCGTTGCAAGAAATCATGCAAACACAAATGAAGCAAGCCAAAGAGGCCGCCGCTGTATCGCGTGTTGCGCCAAAGAAAAAAGCGTCATTAACCCGGTAAGTACCCTTCCACCGACAGATAACGCTCACCCGTGTCGTAGTTAAAGCCCAACACGGTGGCACCTGCCGCAATCTCTGGCAGCTTTTGTGCAATGGCGGCCAGCGTCGCGCCCGACGAAATGCCGACCAACAAGCCTTCTTCAGCAGCGCTGCGGCGGCCCATTTCGCGGGCGGCTTCGGCTTCGACTTGAATCACGCCGTCGAGCAACGCGGTGTCTAAGTTTTTAGGAATGAAGCCAGCGCCAATGCCTTGGATGGGGTGGGGTGCTGGCGCACCGCCTGAGATGACGGGGGAGGCCGAGGGCTCGACGGCGTACACCTTGAGCTTGGGCCACTTGGCTTTGAGCACTTTGGCTGTGCCTGTTAAGTGGCCGCCCGTGCCCACACCGGTGATGAGCACGTCCACGCCTTCGGGGAAGTCGGCCATGATTTCTTGTGCGGTGGTGCGTTCGTGCACCTCGATGTTGGCGGGGTTTTCAAACTGCTGCGGGATCCATGCGCCGGGTGTTTGTGCGGCCAGTTCTTCGGCGCGGGCGATGGCGCCTTTCATACCTTTTTCACGGGGTGTCAAATCGAATGATGCGCCGTAGGCCAGCATCAAACGGCGGCGCTCAATGCTCATGCTGTCGGGCATGACCAGCACCAGTTTGTAGCCCTTCACCGCGGCAACCATCGCCAAGCCAACACCTGTGTTGCCCGAGGTGGGTTCGATGATGGTGCCACCTGGTTTCAACGCCCCAGACTTTTCAGCGGCTTCGACCATCGCCAGCGCGATGCGGTCTTTGATGGAGCCACCGGGGTTGGTGCGCTCGGACTTGATCCACACCTGATGCGTGTTGCCAAATAAACGGTTGATGCGGATGTGGGGCGTGTGGCCGATGGTGTCTAAAACGCTGTTGGCTTTCATGGGGTGCTCCTTGAAGAAATGATTTGTTTCGCGACGGCTTCGCCTACTTTAATGCCATCTACGCCTGCCGACAAAATGCCGCCTGCATAGCCCGCGCCTTCGCCCGCGGGGTACAGGCCAGAGAGGGTGGGGCTTTGCAGGGTGTCGTCTTCACGGGCAATGCGCAGGGGTGATGAGGTGCGTGTTTCTACGCCGGTCATCACCGCGTCGTGCATGTCAAAGCCTTTGATTTTTCGGCCAAACACGGGCAGTGCTTCGCGCATGGCGGTGATGGCGTAGCTG